>CALLZJ010000405.1 GCA_937858435.1 uncultured bacterium | reverse complement strand
CGGGCCCCGCGTGCCGACCCACCCGGACCCCACCCGCTATAACAACGGCAACGGCGCCGGCCTCAGGAGTCTGCCCTTGTCGTACATCCTCAATACGCCCGCCGAGCAACAGGAGATGCTGGGCGTCATCGGCGTGCCCTCCGTGGATGCCCTGTTCGAGTCGATCCCCGAGTCCTGCCGGCTCAAGCAGCCGCTCGACCTGCCGCCGCCGCTGACTGAGTTGGAACTCACTCGGGAAACGACCCGACTGGCGGACCGCAATATCGCGCCGGACCAGGCGGTCTGCTTCCTGGGGGGCGGGGCCTACGACCACTTCATCCCCGCCGTGGTCGACACGATCGCCGGCCGCAGCGAATACTACACGGCCTACACGCCCTATCAGGCGGAAGCGAGCCAGGGTTCACTCCAGGCCTTCTTTGAATTCCAGACGATGATCTGCCAGCTCACGGGCATGGACGTGGCGAACGCCAGCCTGTATGAGGGTGGGCATGCCGTGGCCGAGGCCGCTATCATGGCCATCGCCGCCACGCTCCGTCATGGCAAGGTGCTCGTCGCCGGGTCGGTCCATCCCCATTACCGCCAGACGCTGGAGACTTACCTGGCCCACCTGGAGCCCCGGGCCGAGGTCCTGCCCACGCCAGCCGGCGTGCTGGAGCCCGACACCCTCGCCGCCGCCCTCGACGAGCAGACGGCCTGCGTGATCGTCCAGCATCCCAACTTCTTCGGCAACCTCGAAGAGGTCCAGCGGCTGGCCGAGATCGCTCATGCCCGGGGCGCCCTCTTCATCGTCAGCGTGGACCCCGTTAGCCTGGGGCTGCTGCGTCGGCCCGGCGACTACGGGGCCGACATCGTCGTGGCCGAGGGCCAGGGACTGGGCACCCCGCTGCAATTCGGCGGCCCCTACCTCGGCATCATGGCCTGCCGGCAGGAGTTCGTCCGCAAGATGCCCGGGCGCCTCGTCGGCGAGACCACCGACCGCCACGGCCGGCGCTGCTGGGTGCTGACCCTTCAGACCCGGGAACAGCACATCCGGCGGGAAAAGGCCACCAGCAACATCTGCACCAACCAGGGGCTCCTGGCCCTGCGGGCCACCGCCCACCTGGCCGCCCTCGGACCAGCCGGGCTTAAGGAAACGGCCGAACTGTGCCTCCAAAAGGCCCATTATGCCGCCGCCACCCTGGCCCAGGTACCCGGCGTGCAACTCCGCTTCCAGGCACCCTTTTTCAAAGAGTTCGTGATCCGCGTGCCGGGCAACGTGCCGTCGCTCTTGCAACAGTTGCTAGGGGCCGGGTATCATGCGGGCCTGTGGCTCGGGGAGTGGTATCCCGAGTTGGCCGACTGCGTGGCGGTGGCCGTCACGGAAAAGCGGACCAAGGCGGAGATCGACGGTCTGGCCGCCGCCTGGCGGTCGGTCCTGAAGTAAAGGCCGCGACCCGGGTCACAAAGGGCTGCCGGCCCGCTATGGGCTAGTGGCCTCATCTCATCTGGCTGGCAAGGAGGCTAGCATGCAGCGCTTTTGTCTCTGGGCGACCCTCTGGCTGCTCTTGGCCTGCCCGGCCCTTTGGTCCGGCGCCGACCCGGATCTGACCCGCGCCGAGGAGGCCGCGCACACCTTCATGACCGCCGTCCAGCACAAGAACCTGGATGATCTCCAGGCCTGTGTCGACGTGCCCTGGTTTCACGACGGTAAGGTCATCATCCACGACAAGAAGGACCTGGCCCGCGAGTTCGACCACCTGTTCCAGAAGCGCATGGGACCGGCCAACTCGATGCGGTTCCAGCTCATCAAGACGGTGCGTTACGCCGCCGTGGTGGAGAAGGTCGATCCCGAAGAACGGAAACTGGCCGAGCAGGTCATCACCCCGCGTGACTTCCTGTGCCTGGTGCAGATTCAGCACGCTGAAACGCAAGAGCGTGAGACCGTGGCCGTCTTCATTCGCCAGCGGGACGGTCAGACGAAGATCGTGGGCCTGAAGAACTGACGCGCGCCGCTCACGCACTCGCCGAGGGAGGAGCCCCGGATGCGCCTGGCCGCCATTCTGCCCGAAGGAGGCGCTAGCCTGACGTCGCTCCAGCGCGTCCTGCTGGGCCGCGGACTCGCCACGCAGGGACACGGGTTGGTCGTGCTGCAGCTCGCCGGCCGACCCGATCCCGCCTTGGTCGGCGCCGACCTGGAAGTCATCCCGCTCGGCGGCCGCACCGCCGAGGACCCCCTCGCCCTCTACCGCTGCTGGCAGTGGCTGCGACAGGAGCGGTTCGATGCCCTGCTCTGCCTGGCCCCGCCCGGACCGGTCCTCAGCCGGGCTCTTCGGCTCATGGCCGGCGGTCAGCCCTTGCTCGTCTGGGCCAATGAGCCGCCGAGCGGCCGCCGCTGGCTCCAGGCGCCCGGCGACCTCTGGCTGGCCCCCAACAACGCCCTCGCCCAGCTCTGGCTGGAGTGGGGCATCAAGCGCGGCCGGCTGCGCGTCATCCCGCCCGCCGCCCCCTTGATCACGGCTCGGGACACGGGCCTGTCCCTCCGGCCCGAGTTGGGCGTTCCCGCCTCGGCCCGGCTCGTGCTGGTCGCCGAGCCACTCCAGCCCGGCAACGCCGTCAAGCAGGCCCTGTGGTCCCTCAACATCCTCAACTACCTCCACGATGAACTGTACCTGGTGGTCGTGGGTGATGGACCCGAACGGGCGCGGCTGCACGAGTTCGCTCAGGACATCCAGGCCCTTAGCCACGTCCGCTTCCTGCGGGGCGCACGGCCGCTGGCCGAGATTGTCCCCGAAATCGATCTGGTGTGGGCAGCGGGGATCAGCCCAGTCGTGCCCGATGCGGTCCTGGCGGCCGCGGCGGCGGGCAAGCCGGCCCTGGCCACGTTCGGCAGTTGCCAGGGGCAGGCGGTCTTGCATGGCGAGACTGGCTTCATCCTCCCGCCGCAGGACCCCGCCGTCTGGGCCCGGCAGACCCATCAACTCCTGTGCGAGCCCGCGCTCCTGGAGCGGCTCGGCCGGGCGGCCCAGGCCCACGTCCGCTACCACTTCCGGGCTGCGAGCCTGGTGCAGGCGCACATCCATGCCGTGGCCGAACTGCGTCGGCCCGCGCTGGCGGCGTGAGACAGCCGTTAGTCGATGAGCTCAATCTGGTTAAGCGACTGCACTTCGATTTGCGGGTTGTCGTTGAAGACGGATACCCGCCCAGTGACGCGAATCTTCTTGTCGCGGGTCTGTTCCAATGCACTCGCCTTAAGCCGCGTGAGTAGTTCACGCTCGGCTCCCGCCGGCACCACAATCGCAAAGTTGCTCGGATCGCGGTAGTCGGACTGGCTGTTGAGGAACAGCCGCGTGCCGCTGTTCGATCGGCCCGTGCCCTGAATCTGCATCTCCAACACCACTTCCTTGCCGACCTGTTTCGCGGCCTGTTCTGGCGTCAAAGCGTTCGACGGCAACGGTGCTGGCGTGGTCGGTGTCGGCCGCGTGCCTTCGGTCGGAGCCGCCTCGGCCCCTCCATTCTCGCCGAGCTGCATCAGTTCCGCCTCGGCAACCTCTATGAGCGGGTGGCCGCGGTGTTCCGTCACCTTACCCGAGACGATGAGGCGGCGCCCTTCCAAATCCTCGAGCGACTGCAAATTCAGTTGCCGGAGCACACGCCGTTCGAGGGTCTCACGGAAAACCACGCCGAAACGACTCGGACCACTGCTCGGGGTGCTGAAGAGGAAGATGCGCTGGCCGTCGCTCACCCGGTCGATCGTCCGGACGTCAAACGCCACCAGGGCCTCCGCGCCGATCTTCGCCGCCGCCGCCTCGGTAGGAAGCGGCTTGCTGCCCGCAGCGATCAGATAGCGCGGAGCTCCGCGGCGTAGCTCCAGGCTGTGGGGACTCGAGATTTCAATCGAGGCCCGGCGGGGATTCGTTGCATCATACCACTGGATCGTCCCTTCGACGCGGAACCTGCAGCCCTCGAGATCGCGGAGGGCCTTGATCTTGAAAGCCTCGAGCACCTGCTGGTTGACCGCGTCGGGGATCACGACCAGGAAGTTATCGGGGTCGGTCCGGCGTTCCATGGGTTCGCTATTGAGAAAGTGCTTTTCGACCTTGCGGGTCGTCGGGTTGGGCAACGTGGTGACGGCCCGAACCATGAATTCCACGTAGACGCGCTGCCCGACGCGATCACGGGCCTGGGAGGCCCCGATCATCTGGGCCACGGGCTCGGTCGCAGCGCCGACCCCGGTCGTCATCGCAAACGGGTCTTCCTTGCGGGAATCGGTGGTGAAGGCGATGTATAGCACCAATGCGACCAGACCGACAATCACGAAGAGAAAGGACACGGCTCCCAGCACCAGGAGCTTCTGCTGCTTCTTCTGCTTGTCGAGCAGCGTATCGACCGGCCCTTCGAGCGCCTGGCGGCCCACGCGCGGCAGGCTCTTGGGCGTCAGGGCCCGGCCCCGGTCGCCTGAGTCCGACACCGTCTCCACCACGCCCGCCGGCGGCAGCACCCGGCTCGAGCCACTCGCAGGCACGCGCGGGACCGGGTGAGCCCCGGAACCGAAACTGCCGCTGACGCCGCGCAGCGTCCAACTCCCCGACGACTTGGAGCCGCTGCTGGCCGGCAACAATTCGCGGACCAGCGGACAGAGGGCGGGCATTTCCCGATCGGGCGGGGCGGGGATGGGCGTCGCCGTCCAGGGGGCCAGCGCTTCGACCACGGCGGCCGGCACCGGGTAGCGATGGTCTGGATTCTTGGCCATCATGATGGCCACCACCTCGGCCATCTCGGGTGGAATCTCGGGCCGCAGCTCCGTCAGCGGGTCGGGGTCCTTCATCTGGTGATACATCAGCTTCTGCGTGACCGAGGCCTTCTCGAACGGAGCCCGCCCGCTGAGCAGGAAGTAGAAGGTGGCGCCCAGCGAGTAGATGTCGGCCCGAATGTCCACGCTGCTGACGTGCAAGGCCTGTTCGGGAGCGATGTAGTCGGCGGTGCCGAGCACGCTGCTGCCGTCGTACTTCTTCGTGAGTTCTTCCTCGTCCTCACCCAGGGCCCGGGTCAGGCCCATGTCGAGGATCTTGATGATGCCTTGCCGGTCCATCAGCAGGTTGGCGGGCTTGATGTCGCGATGGACCCAATTCAGTTCATGGGCGTGCTGCAGCCCCAGGGCCGCCTGGGCGACGTAGTGGGCCGCCCGGATCGGGTCCATGCCCTTGTTCTTGTAGAGCTTGGAGACGAGAATCTCGAGGCTGAACCCGTCCACGTACTCCATGACCATGAAGTGCATGCCGTGTTCGTCCTGATCCATGTCATAGGCATGGACGATGTTCGGATGATCGAGCGTGGCAATGGCCCGGGCTTCGCGCAGGAAACGTTCGAGCGCCCCGGGCTTCAGGAGCTTGTCCTCCGGCACCATCTTCAGGGCCACGAGCCGCCGCATGAGGAACTGCTCGCACAGGTAGACGCTGCCCATGCCCCCCTGGCCCAGCATCTCCAGCACTTTGTATTTGTTGTTGATGACGAAGCGGCGCCAGCGGCCTTGCAGCAGTTGCTTGGCCTGGAACGTGGACAAGACGCCCTCGTGCACCATCTTGGTCGCCATGGGCACGGGCGCGTCTTCCCCGCCCGCCGCCTGGTAGCGCTGCAGAAAGGTCGTCAGCTTCCGCTCGTCAACGAGTTTACTCTTGCGTACCAGCTCAAGAAACCGCGCGGTAGAGGCGATGGCTGGCATGATGAAGCGCCTTCCTCGGGACGCTGCGCGGCGGTGCACGGCTCTGCGAACTGCTCGTCTTCGACCCCCGGGGTTGGTATCGACCCCGTGCTGCCGCTTTACTCCTGATTGTTGCTCAGGCCCGGTCCCTTTCGCAAGTGATAAAACAAAAAAATGGCCCTTTTCCCAACCCGATCTGGAACCTGTTCTGATTCAGGGCAGTAATCGCTTGACAGACCTCCCGCTCGATCCCTGGCTCGCCGTCGTTTCCCAGGGCTGGGGCCTCATTCCCCGGTCGGCCCGCTGGGTCCCGCCCGGCTTCAGCGGCGCTGCCGTCGCTCGGATCGAAACCCCGTCCGGACCCTTGGCCCTACGCATCTGGCCGGCCGAGGGCCCAAGCCCCGAGCAACTCGATTGGATTCACGCCCAGCAGCGGCACGCCGCCCAGACTTGCCCCTTCGTCCCCCGCCTCATCCCCACCCGCACGGGCAAGACCCGGCTCCGTCATGCAGGCCGCTGGTGCGAACTCGCCACCTGGCAGCCCGGCACGGCCGACTTCCGCCTCCAACCGACTCCGCAACGCCTCCAGGCCGCCCTGGCCGGGCTGGCCCTCGTCCACGAGGCCTGGAGCCATGCTCCGCCCCGCCAGGAGCCCTGCCCGGCCGTTCTCCGCCGGCTCGACCGCCTGGTTGGCTGGACCGCCGCCGACGACACGGCCCTGGCTCAGCGGCTGGCCCTGCACCCTGACCCCGACCAGGTCGCCCTGGCCCGCCAGGCCTGGCTCCTGCCCCGCACCCCCCGGGCCCCCGCTCAGGTCCGCCTCTCCCCCTGGCGCAACCGCCCCGTCCCCCTCCAGCCCTGCCTCACCGACGTCTGGAGCGATCATGTCCTCTTCGTCGACGACAAGCTCACCGGGCTCGTCGACTTCGGCGGCCTCCGCTGGGACCACGTCGCCGTCGATCTCGCCCGACTGATCGGCTCGCTCGTCGACGGCGATACCCAAGCCTGGAGCCTGGCCCTGGCAGCCTATGCCCGGCATCGACGCCTCGAACCGGCCACGGGCGACCTGGCTCGGCTGCTCGATCGAACGGGGCAACTGGCCGCCGTCGCCACCTGGCTACGGACGCTGGTCCTCGAACCCCGGCCGCTGGCGGACCCCGGCCGCGCCTGGGCCCGGCTCGCCCAGTGCACCCTACGGCTTACCCAGGACGGCGTGTAAACGAAACCAGGCAGACCCGAAGGCCTGCCTGGCGTGTTGCTTTGAGTTAGTGCGGGTTAGGCGCAATTGCTACGACGGAGCTTCGACTCGGCCGACTTCTGCCGCCGCCGCCACCAGGCACCGCCCGCGACGCCCAGGCCGCCCAGCATCAGGGCAATCGTCGTCGGCTCCGGCACCGCCGTGATCGCCACGTCGTTCGCCAGCCCGTCGCTCGAAGGAGCATTGAACACGTACGTGATCTGGAACGTGTTCAGACCCGCCGTGAAGAACGCCCCTTCCGGCAGCGTGTCGAAAATCCCGCTCACCGCCGCGCCGCTGTCGTTCCGGATCAACACGATCGTCGTCCCGATCGGCACCACTACGTTGTCGGCAATGAACAGGTCCGCATTGGCCAGCGAGATCAGACCCAGCGAGATGATCTGCGAAAACTCCACCCCCGCCGTCGTCCAGCCGTTGATCTCCGCCTCGACCGTCGCGCCGGCACTCAGATTGATGCCGCCGCCCACTGTCAACAGACCCGTGCTGTTGCCCGCCTTGACCACGCCGCCCGGATTCACCGTCAGGCTGCCCGAGAAGCTGCCCACGCCCGTGCCGCCGTCGGCCACGCTCAGCACCCCGAGCTGACCCGTCGCCGAGACCGTCACGTTGCCGCTGCCCAGGGCCGACCCGCTCGCATTGTTGATCAGCAGCGTGCCGTCGGTGACCGTGGTCGTACCGGTGTAGGTGTTGCCCGTCGGGTTGGTCACGGCCACCGTGCCGCCGCCCACCACGTCGACCGCGGCCCCGGCGAGGGTCTGGGTGATGAGCCCGCCGAACTGAACCCGGCCGCCCGAGGCCGAGGTCAGCCGCGTGGCGTTGGAATTGCGGTTGAGCGTGAGCTGGCCGCTGTACGTGGCCGTGCCGCTGGTGTTGCTGCCGCCCACCGTGGTGGTGCCGTTGCTGTTCTGGTTGTTGACCGTGACGTTGCGGGCAACGGTGAAGGCGCCGCTGGCGATGAGGGCCAGGTTGTCAGCGATGCCGGTCGTCGCGTCACCGAGCTGCACCGTCCCCGCGGAGCCGACCGTGGTGTTCGGGTTGGTCCCGAGCACGCCGGAGCCGACCAGGGCGTTGCCGCCGATGATGAGCGTGCCGTTGCGGACGGTGGTGAAACCGGTGTAGTCGTTGTTGGTGTTGGTGAGCACCAGCGTGCCGGTCCCCGCCTTGACGAGCGATCCACGGCCAAGGATACCCGAGATGGTGACCGGACTGGTGTTGCTGATGGTGAGGACGCGCGGCGCGCCACCCGCGAGGCTGAAGCTCCCCGTGATGTCGATGGCGTCCGTCCCCTGGAAGGTCATGTCGGCTTGAACGTGGAAATTGTTGGGCAGGACCCGGGCGCCGCCGAGCGCCTGGATGCGCGATCCGGCCGTCGAGACGAAGACGGTGCCGGTGCCGAAGGCGTTGTCATGGCCAACCGCGAAGGTGCCGCCGGTGATGTTGGTGCCGCCCGAGTAGGTGTTGTTGCCATTGAGGACGGCAAACGAAAGGAACTGGTCGCGCAGGCCGCCCACCCCTTGCACCCGGCCGTTGAGAACGACGGCGCCCGCCAGGACAGTGTCGCCTTCCAGCGACAAGAAGCCATTGGCCAACGAGTTCGTCGGGTTCGTGATCGTGATGTCGCCGTTGACGATCAAGCTCTCGGTGGTCACGGAACCCAGACCGACCAGACCGCTGCCGCCACCGATGACGAGGAGGTCGCGGTCGATGGTGCGGTTGACGGCGCCCGCGGCATAGAGCCGATTAACGAAGTTGCCGCCGGAGGTCAGGACAATCGCGGAGGTGTCAAGGCCGAACACGCTTGGCGTCGTGCCGTCGCCGGAGGCATCCCCGAACAGCAGCGTGTGGCCGGCCAGCAGCGTCGTCTGCCCGGTGTAGGTGTTCGCACCAGAAAGGGCCAACGTACCGCCACCCGCCTTGGTCACCCCGTTCGTGCCGCTGATGACGCCGCTGATTTCGAGCCCACCGAAGCCGAAGGGCGACACAAAGTCCGGGGCACCGCTCTGGGCAATGAGGACGCCTTCAGCGCTACCAAAGGCGATCGGTGCCGAGATCGTCGATCGAATCGTCGTGGTGTTCTGGGGCGAAGAGGTGTTCAAAATCGCGCCGCTGGTGATGCTCAGCACGTCGCCGGCACCGCCCGAAAGGGTGATGCTGACGGCCGGGGCCATGCGGAGCGAATTGATCGTCTGCCCGCCGACCGCGACCGCTTCCGACGAGTTGATATTGGCGTTGTCGTTGGCCGTGGAGCCCGCCAGCGTCGTGGTATAGCCCGTGGCCAGATTGAGCGGCACGATCCGCTGCGTGGTGCTGTCCCAGGTGACGAACGTGGTGCCCACGGCGGACCAAGGGGGTCCCCGGGGCGGCCGCTGTCCCGTTTGGGCCCCCGCCATGAGCAAAGGGCAGGATCGAAGCCGTTGTCGACGTGTTCGGATCGCCGCCCGCGCCGATCAGTGCCCCGGGTGACGAGCCGAAGAAGATATTGCCCACGCCCACGCCCGGATCGGCGCCCAGGTTCAAGGCGCCAAAGTACACGCTGGCGCGATTGTTGCGCGTCAGGCCAGCGAAGTTCCAACTGCTGGCCGCGTTCAATGCGCTGTTGTTCACGGTCACCGTGTTGACGGACTGCGCCAGGACCAGATTGCCCACCACCTCGTTCGAGCCGGCAGCGTTCGGCGTGATGAGGAAGAAGGCGCCCCGGGCGGTCAGGTTGCGGCTGTCGTCGAAGCGGTTGGCGTTGTTCGTGGCGTTGGCTAAGAACACAATGCCGGTCGCATCGAAGGCGCCCGTGCCGCCCAGGCCGTCAGGACCTGCGAAGGTCATCTGGCCACCCTGGTTGACGACGTCACCGGTGAAGCCGCTCACGGAGCCGCTGAACTGCAAGGGACCGCCGCCGAACTGCCGGGTCAGCGTGCCCGTGCCCGTCAGCGCACCGGAGTGGACCAAAGCCACGGCGCTGAGCACGCGGAACGTGCCGCCGCCCTGCGCGATGGTGAAATTGCGGCCCGTCGTGAGGGCGGTCGTCGCATGGCTGAAGATGCCGTTGTCGAGCGTAATGCTGTTGGCCGCATTGCCCAACGTGGCATTGTTCCCGTTGGTCACCCAGAGGCTGGTGCCGCCGGAGACGACGATGGGCGCCGTGAAGGTGTTGCCAGTGTTTGACAAAAGGACCGAACCGCCGCCATTGATGTTGAAGGAAGTCGGCGTGCCCGCAAGGACGTTGCTAACGTTGGCGCCGAAGCCGAACAGCGTGGGCGTGTGCCCGGCATAGTCGAGCGAGGTCAGGTTGAAGGCGGTCCCGCTCTGGGCCGTGAAGGTGGCCCCCGCAGCGATGGTGTAGAAGAACGGCGTATTGAAGGTGATGCCCGAGAGCGTGGCGGCGGCCGGCGTGATGGTACGGCCCGCGGAGAGGCCAAAGTTCGGCCCCAAGCCGCCAAACGTGGCCACGCCGCCAAAGTCGGGCACGGTGGCGGGGTTCCAGTTGCCGGCCGTGCCGTAGGCACCGTTGGCATCGAGGTTCCACGAGGCACTGACCTGCGCCTGGGCGGGTGCCGTACCTAGCAGAGCCACGAGCGTGACCAAGCCGACGTGGAGCCAAATCGAGGGCGTACGCATGGATGACTTCCTTAGGGCCGCCGTCCTGGCGGTCGCATTTCCCGCCGCCTGTCACAGGCGGCATGATCGCTAATCTGGGAAGAGTCTAAGGGGGCGACAAATCGCCTGCAAGAAGATTCCGAAAGTTTTATCGGAAAATTCCGGGCCGCTCTAGCCACTGGCCGCCGGGGTGGGGCGCCCTACTTGCCGGGGAGCTTCACCCGCATTTCGAGCGTCTTGGGCGGCAGGCAGGCATCGGCGTTGCAAGCCTGATATCGGAGCGTCAGGTCGACCGCCTCGACGCCCGCTCCGTCGGCCTGCCACTCTGCCGTCAACTGGGCCGACTTCTCGTAGACGAACAACTCGCCGGCCCCGGGATCCTTGACGCGCTTCCCCTCGGGGTAGTTCAGCTTGAGGCTCCGCAGCGGGCTGGCGGCCTTGACCGTGAGCGTCGTCGGGATGAAGTCGTCCGAGCCGGCCGGGTTGCCATAGACGTGCCAGCCCGGGGCGATCTGGACCACCACCGTGAGCCGCTGCTTGCCGGCGGCATCCGGCCGGGCCAAGGCCGCCGTCAGCGTGACCACCGCCTCTGCCCCCGGCTGCTGCCCGCCCCAGGCCCCCATCTGCATGGCCAAGAGCACCAGCGCCACCGCTGCCCCACGCCGCCCGGAAAGCATGCTCGGCTCCTTGTCCCAAGGTCGAAGCGGACCCTGCCAGCCCTTACTCTACCCCTGCCCGTATTCCGGGACAATCACACTTCCAGGCCCGGCCCGGCATGAATTGGCACAAATCAATGCCATGAAGAGGCTTGCGGCGATCTTCCAGGCCGAGGGCAACCGATCTGTATACGTCCGTTCATTATGGTAGACTAGGGAGTTTATCTAGGCGGCCGGGAAGGCAGAAGAAGTGAGCGCGGACGGCTGTCCCGAGCCCGCTCCGGACGCCGGGAGACGTGGGATGGCCCAGAAACCCTGTGAAACCTGCGTGGCGCACGTGCCGGCGAGTGACAAACCCCCTCGTGGAGGCCCTCTGGCGAGCTCTGGCGCGAGCGCCCCGATGCGTGGCGAGCCCTGGAGACACCGGAGAACCCCCTGGCACGGCCTGTCGGTGCCCCCGCAGGCCCGCCCAGGCCAGGGCCCGGGGCCTCGCCTTGCCCGCTTTTCCTGGTTCTGGTACCTTGGGCCCGTCACGGATGACTCGGTCCTGGCGTGGGATGCGCCCGATGAAGAATTTCCTCCGCGCTCTGCGGTTCGCCTGGCCCTATCGCTGGCGCTTCCTCGTCTCCGTCGGCTGCGCCATGATGGTGGCCATCCTCTGGGGCGCCAACCTCTCGGCCATCTACCCCGTCCTGAACATCCTGGGCTCGAGCCTCAACCTGCACGAGTGGGTCGACCAGCAGCTTGCCCGCTACACCCGGGACGTGGAACGATACAGCGCCTCGACCGACCACTACGACCGCCAGCTCAAGGCCGTCCGCGACCTGCCTCAGAACAAGGAACTCGACCGCTGGATCGCCGAGCAGACGGGGAAGCTCGCCAAGGACGAGGCCAGCCTCAGTTCGGCCCGGTCGCAACTCTACTGGTACCAGCTCGCCAAGGTCCATCTACTCAAGTACTGCCCCACCGACCGCTTCATGACGCTGGTCGCCCTGCTCTGTCTGATCGTGGTGGCCGTCGTCATCAAAGGCGTGTTCGACTACTGGCAGGAATCGCTGGTGGGGAGCGTGGTCTCCCTGGCCGTCTTCGACCTCCGCAATCGCTTCTACCGCCACGTCATCCATCAAGACGTGCGGCAGTTCTCGGACCAGGGCACCCATCAACTCATGGCCCGGTTCACGAACGACATGGAAAACCTGGCCACGGGCATGAAGACGCTCTGTGGCCGCATGATCGCCGAGCCGATGAAGGCCATCGCCTGCGTCTCGATCGCCTGCTTCATCAACTGGCGGTTGACGCTGCTGTTCCTGATCATCGTGCCGCTGGCCCTGTTGCTCATGAGCAAGGTGGCGATCTACATGAAGCGCGCTGGCCGCCGCGTCCTCGACAGCATGAGCAGCCTCTACAAGATTCTGCAAGAGACCTTCCAGGGCATCCGCGTCGTGCAGGCCTTCACCATGGAGCGGTACGAGCGGCGGCGGCTCTTCCTCGGGGCCAAGGACTACTACCGACGGGGCATGAAGGTCGTCAACATCGATGCCGCCAGCGGGCCGATCATGGAAGTGCTCGCCTCCCTGGCCGTCGCCGGCGCCCTGCTCGTGGGCGGCTATCTGGTCATCCAGGCCGAGACGCAGATCTGGGGCATCAAGCTCACCGAACAGCCCATGAACTGGATCGCCCTCTTGCAGCTTTACACCTTGCTGGTGGCCATCGCCGACCCGGTCCGCAAGCTCTCCAACGTCTACAACAAGATGCAATCGGCCGCCGCCGCTGCCGACCGCATCTTCGACTGCTTCGATCGGGTCAGCACCATCGACCGCAACGTCCAGGGTCCCCGGCTGCCCCGGCATGCCCAGCGGATCAGCTTCCGCGACGTCTGCTTCTCCTACCGCCGCGACACGCCGATCCTGTCCCACGTCAACCTGGACATCGCGTTCGGCGAGACGATCGCCCTCGTGGGCAAGAACGGCTGTGGCAAGTCGACCCTCGTCGGCCTGCTCATGCGCTTCTACGACCCCGACCATGGGGCGATCGCCGTCGACGGCCTCGACCTCCGCGCCGCCAACCTGCGCAGCCTGCGGCAGCAGGTTGGCCTCGTGACCCAGGACACTATCCTCTTCGACGACACGATCTTCAACAACATCGCCTATGGCCACCGCCACGCCTCTGAGGCCCAAGTCGAAGAGGCCGCCCGCCGCGCTTATGCCCATGACTTCATCGCCAAGCTGCCGAGCGGCTACCAGACCCACATCGGCGAGATGGGCAACACCCTCTCCGGCGGCCAGCGGCAACGGCTCTGCCTGGCCCGGGCCTTCCTCCGCGACCCCGCCATCATGATCCTCGACGAAGCCACCTCCGCCGCCGACCTCGAGAGCGAAGCCCTCATCCATCAGGCCCTCAAGGAGTTCACCCGCAACCGCACCACAATCCTGATCACCCACCGGCTCTCCATGCTGGAGATCGTCGACCGCATCATCGTCCTGGACCAGGGACGGATCGAAGCCATCGGCACCCACGACACGCTGCTGCAGTCCTGCGCCACCTACCAGCGTCTACATGAAGTCCAGTTCCAGCGCAAGGCGGCCTAGGCCGTGACCGCGCCTGCCCCTCCACGCCTGGCCCGACTCGGCGGCCGCCTGGCGGCCCTGGGCGCGGCAGCCGTTCTGCTCTATCTGCTCTTCTTCCATCACACGGGGCAACGCGACCTCTGGAGCAGCCATGAGGGACGCGCCGCCCAGCACGGGGAACGCATCCTGGCCACCGGCGAGTGGGTCCATCTCACCTTGAGCGACGGCCGCCCCGAACTGCAAAAGCCCCCGCTCTTTTATTGGCTCGTGGCCAGCGTCGGCTGGCTGCAACAGCAGCTCGGCCAGAGCCTCGACGGCACGACGGTCCGGCTCCCTTCGGCCGGCGCCGCCCTCCTGAGCCTGGCTGCCGTTGGCACTTGGCTCTGGCAACAGAGACGCCCCCGGGCCGCCTTGCTGGCCATGCTGCTGTTGGCCACGATGATCCGCTTCACCTGGCTGGCCCGAGTGGGCCGCATCGACATGCCGCTCACCGCCGCCTCTGCCTGGGCCATCGTCGCCTTCTTGCTGGCCGCCCAGTCGCGCGGCTGGCCCCGCCAGGCTTGGCTGCTCGTGGGCTGGCTTGCACTCGCTGCCGCCGTCCTGCTCAAGGGGCCCATCGGCCTGGTACTGCCGGGGTTGGTCCTCACTTGCCTGGCCCTGGTCGACCGCACCCGCCGCGACGCCTCTCAAGATGTCCATGCAGGTGCCAGTCAGCTCGGGGTCTGGTTCCGCTCCCTGGCCTGGGGGTTGCCCTTGCTGTTGGCCCTGACGCTGCCCTGGTTCCTGGCCATGGACCGCGCCACCGACGGGGCCTTCTTCCATGAGTTCTTCGTCCGCCACAACTTGCAGCGAGGCATGGGCGGCGACGAACAACTCGACGGCCATGTCCACCCGCCCTGGTTCTATGTCGCCCAGCTTGGGCTCGACGCCCTGCCCTGGTCCTGGCTCGTGCCGCTGGCCCTGGTCCTCGCCTGGCGTCAGCCCACGCTCCGCTCGCCCCAGCAGTGGGTCGGCTGGGTCTGGTTCCTCGCCCTTCTCGCCTTCCTTTCCTTGATGCGCTACAAACGGCCCGACTACTTGCTGCCTGCCTACCCGGGCTTGGCCATCGCCCTCGGCAGCTTCCTGGACTGCTGGCTGGCCCAGGCGAGTCCGGAGCGGGTCCGCCGCGCGGTGCGCGGACTGGCCATCGCCGCTTGCGGTTGTGCCGTCGGCTGGTGGGCGTATGTCGATCTGCTACTGCCGCGCTGGGAGCCGGGGCGGGAGCTGCGATCGTTTGCCGCCGCCGTCCGGAGCCACTCGCCGGTGCCCACGCAGATCATCCTGTTCCGGATCGACTCCCATCACCTGTGGGAATGGGAGAACCTGGAATGGTGGAGCCGTCGGCCAGCCCGGGTCTATTTCATCATGCCGCGACACTGGGCCGAGCGCTGCGTGGAGCATCTGCCGCCAAGGGCGTTGCGGCCGGTGCTCAGCATCGAAGAGGTGGTGGGGCAGCCCCATACTCTGCCGCTGGTTTTGCTAACGAATGATCCGGCGCTGACGCCGGGCCAACCCGGCGACGTGGCCCAGGGTCCGGACGAGCTGCTCCTCCCCAGGCCGTACGCCGCATTGGCCCGTGGGACTGCTATACTCACTGGCAACGACCCACGCCGCCGGGGTCCCCTACCGCCTTGGGGTTCACATCGCCATGGACCTGAGCATCCAGCTTGGCCGCCTGCACCTGACCAACCCGGTCATGGTGGCGAGCGGCACGTTCGGCTATGCCCGGGAGTTGGCCGGAACCGTGGACTTCTCGTGCCTCGGGGCGATCATCCCCAAGACGGTGACCCAGGCGCCCCGGGCCGGCAACTCACCACCCCGGACCATCGAGACCGCTTCGGGGCTGCTCAATGCCATCGGACTCGATAACGACGGTCTGGAACACTTCTGCCAGCATCACTTGCCCTACCTGCGTACTTTGGGCACGGCCATCATTCCGAACATCGCGGGTAAGTCGGAGGCGGAGTTCGTGGCCATGGCGGCTCGGCTCGATGGGGAAGCGGGACTGGCCGGCATCGAACTCAACCTCTCCTGTCCCAACGTCTCCGGCGGGATCGACTTCGCCACCGACCCGGCCGTGACCCGGCGCGTGGTGGCCGAGGTCCGGCAAGTGTGCCGGTGGCCCCTCCTGGCTAAGCTAACGCCGAACGTCACGAACATCGTGCCGATCGCCGCCGCCGCCTTGGAGGCCGGGGCCGATGCCCTCACGCTGGTGAACACCTTCGTGGGGCTGGCCGTCGATTGGCGTCGGCGTCGGCCCGTGCTCGCCAACGTGACTGGGGGGCTGAGCGGGCCCGCCATCAAGCCGCTCGCCCTGCGTCTGGTCTGGCAAGTCTGGAAGGAACTGCGCGCTCCGATCGTCGGCGTGGGCGGCATCCAATCGGTCGACGATGCCATGGAGTTTTTGGTCGCTGGTGCCTCGGCAATCCAGGTGGGCACGGCGAGCTTCTATCAGCCCCGCGCCGCCGAGACCATCGCCGCCGGGCTCCCCGCCGCCCTGGGCGAGCTGAAGGCCAAACGCCCCGCCGACGTGGTCGGCATGGCCCAGGGCCCCTTCCGAGCCGACCCCGCCCGGGGCCACTGAGACCAGCCAGGCAACCGCGACCAGCCGGTCTACTGACTGCTGGCCGAGCCCAAGGGGCCGGGCGGCCGTAGGAAGTTCAAGCCTTCGTCGACCAGTCCTTTGAAGTCAGCCAGACTGAGCGTGAAGACTGCTTGAGGCACGGTCGACGACGTGGCCGGGAAGAAGGTCTGTCCCCGCAGGCTGACGTGCTGCGGCTGAGTGAGTTCAAACCGAGCCCCCAGCGTGAGCAGCCGAGTCGAGCCGTCCGCAAACTTGATCTCTACCTGCAAGGGAGGCGGCGCGTCGGCCCGAGCGGGATCAAGCTGCTGCTCCGGAGTGGGCGGCCCCTGATGAACAAGGAAACGCTCGGTATAGAGGTTGTTGAGACGCGGCACGCCGGGCAAGGCCAGCGACATCCCCTGCTCGTCCATGCCGAACATCATGTTGAGCTTGGCCTGATCCAGCGCGGGCAGCCGGTCCTTGGCATCGGCTCCATCGACCGTGACCGACCGGACCACCCAAGTCTTCCCATCATCCCCCAGCCCCACCTCGGCCTGGGTCTGGGTCAGCTTCTTCTCCGCATCGACCGTCCGCCAGGTGAAGGTGGCCCCGGTGGGCCGGGCAGCGGCCGGCGGGAAGATGTGCGGATCGCGCAGCTCCTGATCGCATCCCAGCAGTTGCTGTCGATCCACCAGGAAAACGAAATCGTTGGCTTCGGGTTTAGAGCCGTCCACGGGCTGGCTGATCAAGCGGACGTAGTGGTGGTTCGGGTGCTTGGCATCGGCGTCGGTGGCCTGACCGACGAGCCAGGTGAACTGGGCGACTCGCTGCTGCTCGTCGGGCTTGGTGACCACGTGGATGCGCAGGAGAGCATTGTCTCCCAGTCCGAACTTCTCGTTGAGGTCGCGCTCGGTGGGCCGATCGGTGACCAGCTTGTCGGCCGACAGCCCCACGAGGCTGAAGAGCATGACGTCGGCATTCTGGCTGACCCCGGCCACGGGCTGCGTCACGTTCCAGACCGCCTTGGTGGCACCCTGTTCGTCCTTCTTCTCCTCCTTGGCCAACTCGTAAACGTCGGTCCCACGCTTGAGCGTTAGCTTGGCGGCGAGGTCCGGGCGGAAGGACGGCAGCAGCCGTTCCCGGTACGCCAGATAGCCCCCGCCGACCAGGCTCGTGAGCGAGATCGGAGCGGGCTGGGCCGTCGGCATGGGCGGCTGGCCCGGGAAGGACGGCGGCGGTGGTGCCTGCCCTTGCCATGGGTCGGGGATGGCGAGAATGGCCGGGGGCGCGCCCACCGCTTCCCGGCGGACATAGACCACGCCTCGCTTGGCATCGCTGCGTCCCAGGCTGAACTTCAGACGCGGCGTCGCCTTCTGGTCATCCTTGAGCTTGGGCTCGCCCTCCCCCGTCGCCTTGCCCTCGGCATCGCGGACCAATCCCTCATACCAGATGGCGATCTCGGCCTGCGGCTGATCCAGACCCAGGTCTACTGGCTCGGTGCCGAACCAGGCCCGCTGGCGGGGCTCGTCGTCGAGGAAGCCCGCGGCACTGCCCAGTTCGATCTTGTTGAGGGCATCCAGCAGTTTCTGCACGGTGCCGGGATGGGCCTTGACCCGGGCCCGACTGTCGGTGAACAGGTCCCAGGCATCAGGCGACCTTTCGTCACTGAGCTTGCCCAACTGGCGGAAGCGGAGCGTCTCACCCCCCGACGTCAGATTGATCGCATCGACCTTCGGGACGTCGATCTTGGCCAGGGCCTTGGAGCGGAACTCGTCCGCCTTGCGTTCCAGGATCGTGACGAACCGCGCGGGCAAGCGGACAATCGCATCTTCGCCCTGCCGCCGCGCGAAGTAGCCCGCCGCCTTCTTCTCCGCGCTCTGTACCTGCTCGCCAAGGCCCATGCCGACGGCCAGGGCCAGGACGGGCGACTGGCCGCCCGCCAGCCCCGCCAGCAGCGCACTCGCCTGGCTGTACTGGGCCCGCCGCTCGGCCTGCCCGCCGTCCCGAGCCCCGACGTAGAGCGTTTCGGTGATCAGCTTCTGCTCATCGCCGACGGCCGTCTGCGTCAGCGTCAACACGAAGGCAGCCTCGTCGGCCTTGAGCCCATACTTGGCCAGGACCGCATCGTCGAGCGGCCCATCATAAATGAAGTCGGACGAAGACTCGACCGAAGCTGCCGCCAGTTCCGTGGCGAACCCCGTGGCCGCTCCTAGGTCGGCTTCGCCCAAGGCCGGCTGCCTAAAGACCCACGACGTCTCGCTGGTCTTCTCCAGTTCGAGCAACTCCCGGCTCTTCCCCGCAAGCTTCACCTGCTTGGCCCCGAAGGAACTGGTGATGAGACGCTTCTCGCGCAGGTCGGCCAGCGGTGCGAACAGGGCCTCGACTCGGGACTTGCGAATCGCGACCGGCCGATCCGGTGCATCCGAACTCACGACAAAGTAGGTCGGATCGGTCCCGCCCAGCCCCTGCTTGCCGACCTTGAGCGACGCCGATTGCCCTCGATGGGACAGCGTCACGATGATGCTCGGCTGGTCGAGGCCCAGCGCCGCCAGCCCTTCCCGGCCGGGGTCGAGCCGCTCCCGGGGAAGCTCGATGATCTGCCGCACCAGGTTGTCCACGGCCCCCTCGCTCACGCGGAGTTCACGCGGAGCCGTGAGCTTCCAGCCCTTGCCCTCGCGCTTCAGGGTGAAGGACTGACGCCGATCGGGAGCGGCGGGGTCGGGCCGTTCGACCTGCACCTGATCCACCTCGGCCGGGAGGACTCGGGCCCCGGGTCGATTCAGGCTCGGGAGGACGTAGCGCGAGAGCTCCTCGCGCTCCTCGGTCGTGCCAATGCCCAGAAGCTGCAGGGCCAGAAAGACACCCAGACCAGCAACCAGGACGCCAAACAGAATCAATGTGGTGCGGAGGTTCATGGTGAGTTCCAACCCTGCATCTCAAGAATGTTGCTGTTCCACGGGGCCAGCGTCCTGGCCACCGCTTGGAGGCGCCTCGGCTCGGGCGACCGATTCGATGAAGGTCAGCGCTCCTAGGATGCCCGCCGCCGCATGATGCCGACCGTCACGCCGACCGCCACGATGAAGAGGAGCAGCAACGTCGCGGGCAACCAGCGCAGCCGGGACAGGTCATCGCCGGACAGGTTGGGCCGATAGGAAGCCCGCTCCTTGGGCTTGATCGTGCCGATGACAACCTGCTTGCCTCGAAGCCACGACAGAGAGCTGCTGAGGACGTTGTAGCTGAACTCCGCGTCGGACTGCACCTGCGTGTTCGAGGCCAGCGTGGCGTCGCCAATGAACACCATCCTGGGCTCCCCTTGGGCCGGCATGGGCGGCATGCCCGGCTGCTCCGAGGGAGTCAACGGCCCTTTGTCGCGCACAGTGACCGCCACGGTCACCGCCGGCCCCAGGATGCGCTGCAGCAACTCGCGCCGACCTTCGCCCTGGGCCAGGTTCTCGAGGAATTCAGTGGGCGTTCCCTTGAGTGCAGTCTCGGCCCAATGCCCCGATGCCATCCGCCCGTCTTCCAGGGCCAGGATCATCCGCGTCTGCAGCAAGGGCGACACTTCCCGGTCGGCTGGGGCGGCCTCGGCCGGGCTCACCGACCGCGCCCGGTAAATGAGATTCTCACGCCGTTCCATCTGGCTGGCGATCGCGGTCCGAAGCGGGCCGTCCGCGGCACGGGCCACGCCGACGATAATCAGAGTTGGATCGGGGAAGGCGTTGGTCGGCACACGCAGGACGATGTCGGTCCCGATGTTCACGCCTTGCTTGCGCGCCAGCTCTTCCAGCCCCGTTGGCTCCACCTGGCCGTCGGATCCCTGGCGCGGTTCAAGCAGGACGATGAGCCGACCCTTGCGGTCACGCAGGAAGTCCTCGACGGGCTTGAGCTTGCCGGCGATGGTCGGCGCCGGGTCGGCGATGAGCACGGCGAAGGCATCCGCGGGAATCGGCCGCTGCTGGCGCGTGTTCTCGTCGATGGCTCCGAGGTTCCACTCCTTCACCTCGTAGCCTTGCTTCTCCAGATTGGTCTTCAGCAGATGCAGGCCCCGATCGTAGCGTTCGAACTGGCCCGGCCGGCCGACCTGGGTGTCGGTCAACGACATTTCACCCGAGTCCTGCGTGACATAGACGACCAGCTTGTCCTGCCCTTCGACGAAGGACCGCAGCACCGACATGAGGGCCTGCTCACCCCGGAAGCTGGGCGGCTCGGAGCTACCGAAGCCCCGGCGGGGCATGTCTTCCAGTCCCAGGTCGTCCGGGCCGTCTGCCGTCCGTTTGATGAACTGATGGCGGACGTCGGTGCCGTCCGGGTCGTAGAGCACGAGCAGGCCGAACTGGCCGAGGTAGCCGTACTTCTTGAGCAGATTGTCGATCCGTTCCAGATCGTCCGGCCGCGTCAACCGCACATACTCGATCTCGAAGTCCGCGGCATGGGTCCGGCAGTTCTCGAGCAGATTCTTGACATCCAGATAGAGCGTCTCGGCCGCGTCCAGAATGACATGGACCCGGACCGGCTTGTCCAGCGAGCGCAGGAGCCGCTTCGACTCGCCGCTGATCGAGTAGATGTTCGCCTGGGTCCAGTCGGAAACGCCCGCGGGTCCGTACCAGATGACGAGGGCATTGCCGACGACGAGAATGGCCAGGAGCAAGAGCCCGACGAGGCCGGCATTGAAGCCATAGAGGATGCGGCGCAGGGCGGGGCTACGCCGTTCTTCCGACTTGACGCTCACGAGGCTGACGAAGGTGGTCATCAGCCCGCCGAGGATGGCCAGGACCACGAGCCAAGGCCAGAGTTCGCGCCAGACCTTGATGCCGGCCGACAGTTCGTTCCACCAAAGGATGGCGAAGCCGATGCCGAGCAAGCAGGTGGTCGTGAAGCCCAAGAGGCCGCCGATACAGGCCAGCGCGACGCGCAGGGGCGAGGCGGCCGGCATGGGCGGCCCCCGCGGCGAGGCCGGCCCCGTCAGAGCTTCCGAGGGCCGGGCCAAACCGGTTGACATGAGCAAGAAGACGCCAAAGAGCAGCAGGAAGAAGTTGAAGAACGCCCAAAGAAACCAGGGCTGCGTGATCAGGGCCCCGAAGAGGCGGTCGATCGCCTTGGGATCCTGAGCCTGAGTCTCCTTGGGGTCGAATCCCGGCTCACCTGGCTTGGGCGTCTTTCGCGCTTCGATCTCCTGGCGCAGCTTCGCTGCCTCCTGGTTGTAGACATAAACGGCCACGCCCAGGGCCGTCAACGCCATGGCGATGGTGAGTGCCACCACGACGTAGAACGCCATCTCCTGCTGGCCGGCCTGAAGCTGGCGTTCGACCGTGCTGGCTGTATTGTTGTTCGTCGTGGACATGGTTACTCCGTCACAAGCCCGCCTGAAGCCCGTCAACCTGGCCGCTGCCGCGTGGTGTCGATCCAGCCGGAACGAACGTTCCGCCAGCTTTTCTCCCCTGACTTAACGCCACTTCCGAGCTTCCAACACCTTCACGGTCAGGAAGAGCCAGAAGACAGCGAAGGAAACGTAGAGCATCAGATGCTTCAGGTGGACACGCCCCTGCATGAACTCGATCTGGTGGTGGATGAAGCTGAAGTAACGCCACATCTCCGCCCGGGCCGAAGCCGTCCCCGTCACTTCTTCAATGAAGAAGAAGGGCACAATGAGCAAGGCCATGCCCGCCAGCCCGAGCAGGAAGGCGATGATCTGGTTCTTGGTCAGGCTGCTAAAGAAGAGCCCCATGGCCAAAAAGCCCGCCGACATCATCGACAGCCCCAGGAAGAAGCTGAGCAGCGGCCGATAGTCGAACGCTTCTTGCCCCGCGACCCGGAGCACGAGCGGGAAGAAAAGCCAGACGCTCCAGGCGATCATGAACATGATCCACGAGGCCAGGAACTTCGACAGGACGATCACCCCTTCGTTGACCGGCGCGGTAAGCAGCACTTCCATCGTGCCGGTCCGCTGTTCCTCGCTGAGCAGCCGCATCGTGAGCATGGGCACCACGGCCGGCAGGGCGATGACCGAGAAGATCGACAAGAGGATGTAGCGGACAATCGGCTCCGGGACACCCTCGCGGCCGGCAAACTCGACGATATCGATCCACTGGAGGAACTGCAGCCAGGCCACCAGCGTCACGCCGCCAATAACCATATAGGCGATGGGGGAGTAGAAGTAGGAGGCCAGCTCACGACGGGTCAGCACGATCAGCTTGCTATCCGACGTCGCCGCGTAACCGAAGAAGCCGAAGATCAGCCCCGCCAGCATGAGCAAGAAGCCGTTGGGCACCAGATAGCTGGCCAGGTCGGCCCGGCCGAACCGGTCGGCGAGAGAAGGCACCTGCAGAGCCCAGTCGGCCAGAGCCGGATAGAGGCTCCGCCCACACGCCGCCACGGCCACGACAAAGCCCACGAGCCGCATGACGAAGGCCGCCCGGTAGCCCATGTCGGAGTCGGCACCGATACAGGCGAGAAAAGCCCAAAGCTGGACGAACCCGAGCAGCAGCAGTGCCAGGCCGTAAGGCGCGACCAGGTCGCCCAGGGGGGTCAGGTCGGTGAACAGCGTGCTGAAGCCGGCCAGCGCCGCTAGCGCACCGCTGAATCCGACGGGAGCCGCGACGCCTAGCCGCCAGGCTTCTTCTTCCTCCTGCCGGGCAAACACCATGGCAAAGGGCACGCCCAGGAAGCTGAGCAAGAGACCGTAAGGGAGCATGCCATAAGCCAGCAAGTTCTCGGGGGAGAGCTTGTCGATCCGCACGCCCAGTTCACGGAGCGGCATATGGATCAAGATCGAACCGGTGACGGCGAGCGCGGCCAGGAGCAAGCCGCCAAGAGCCAGCCGCTGCAGATCGCTATCCGAACGAATGCAGGCCACCAAGCGAGGAAAGAAGTTGAATGGTGTTAGGCGTGGACCCGAGAAGGCCTGGTTGGACATGGCCACAAAGGGTGCCAGGGCGGTGCAGAGTCCCACCAGCGCCACGAGCCCTGCCGCGAGGCCGCCCAAGAGCCGGGCCCGCAGCAGTAGGTCGTCGGGCGGATAGCCAGCGACTCCGGAAGCTTGGATGATCGACTGGGCCACGAGGAGGTATGTGCTCAGAGTCATGCCCAGGCCGGTCAAGGCCACTGCCAAGAGCCCGTAGAGCCGCCGATAGTGGATGACGGGATCTTTGACGGCATGAAAGAGCATCGCCAGCGTGCCGAGCAGCAACCAGACGCGGATGACGAGCCATCGGAAGCGCGGCTCGGTGGGTGCGGTCGACGCTGCCGCGCTCTGCTCCAGCACGTTCCAGAGCCACAGGGACACGCCGACCAGGAAGAAGACGCTGCCGCCCAGACCTGTCGTGCGGACCAGGTCGGAGGGCGCCTCGGCCACTCGGGACGGTGTGCTGCGTTCATCGACTTCCTGCGAACCCGCGGGGGTCTCATTCAATTCAGACATGATGCAACGGCCCCACCTTATTGGTGACTTCTCTTCTGTTCGCTTGCTCGAATCAAGCCGCCGACGTCGCGCCCCGACTCATCATCGTGACGGCCACGAAGTGCTCGCGGAGCGACTTGCGGCGCAGGTCCAGCCGCCGCAGCGTCCACCCCTGCTTCACCAGCCGCTGGCTGATCGCCTCACGCAGGTCCCGGTCATCCTGGGTCAGAAGCTCGAAGCCACACAGCCCGGCGCCGTCTCCGCCCTCGGGGGTGACCAGGTTGACCGACCGCACGCCCTCGGTCTTTTCCAACGTCTCCCGCACCTGGGCCTCTGGCCCCCGGACTTCGACCACGATCACGGCGTCCCGGCTCAGATTGGCCAGGTCGTCGGCCAGCACGATCCGCCCCTGGGCGATGATGATCACGCGCCGGCACACTTCCTCCACCTCTGGAAGAATGTGGGTCGAAAGCAAAATCGTGTGCTTCTCGCCCAGCTCCCGGATGAGACCGAGGGTGTCCTGCTGCTGGTTGGGATCGAGGCCAGCCGTCGGTTCGTCCAGGATCAACATGGGCGGATCGTGGATGAGCGCCTCGGCGAGTCCCACCCGCTGCCGATAGCCACGGGACAGCGTTCCGATCAAGCGGCGGCGCACGCCCGCCAGTCGGCAGCGATCGATGCAGTAGTCGATCCGCCGTCCTCGGGCCGAGCGCTCCACGCCCTTGAGCCGCGCCCGAAAGGAGAGGTACTCCTCAACCCGCATCTCCGGGTAGAGCGGCACGTTTTCCGGCAGGTAGCCGAGATTCTGCCGCACTTCGAGCGACTGCTCCATCACGTCGAAGCCGGCAATCCGAGCCATCCCCGTGGTGGCGGGCAGGAAGGTCGTGAGGATGCGCATCGTGGTCGACTTGCCGGCCCCGTTCGGGCCAAGGAAGCCCACCACCTCGCCCCGTGCCACTTCGAAGCTGATGTCGTCGACTGCCAGCACGGCCCCAAAGTACTTGGTCAGATGCGAAACGCTAATCATCGCTGGCCCCACATGTCGCTGGTCTGGCAGCCTCATTGGCCCCGTCGAGCCTATCCCAAATCCTAGGGTACTCCCCCACGGCGGCAACGCCCCGATCCCGCGGACGAGGCAGCCCGCCCTTCTCGTGCCGCCCTCGTGACTGCTCGCCGACTCGACACGACACCCACTCAAGACGAACCCCGGACCGGCCCTCACCTTGACATAGCTATGACTAATGATATATTTAGGTTGGGCTAATCAAGGATCAGTCACGTCATGCCTAGTTCGTTCGCTTGCCGACTCGCTCTGCTCTTCCTGATGTCGATTCCGCTCACGGGGTGCGCCCCGCCGGCAGCGACCGGACGCCCCCACGTCGTCACGACCGTGGGCATGCTCGGCGACCTGGTCCGCCAGGTAGCGGGCGATGATGTCGACTGGACCGGACTTATGGGGCCGGGCGTCGACCCTCACCTCTACAAGCCGAAGGAGTCGGCGATCCGAAAGATGTTTGCCGCCGATCGCATCTGCTACCTGGGCCTGCATCTCGAAGGAAAGATGGACCGGGTGCTGAGCAAATCGCACCAGGCGCGTGCGGCCGGTCGGGGCCTGCCCCCTGAACTCCTCCTGGACGACGACGGCGAGCATGACCCCCATGTCTGGTTCGACGTTTCCCTCTGGGCCATGGTGCTCGATCAGGTGGCCGACGACCTCGTTGAGTTGCTGCCCCACCGCGAATCGGTGCTGCGGGAACGGGCCGACCGCTACCGCCAAGAACTGCTCGCCCTGCACGCTGAGGTAAAGCGGGACCTGGCCGCCATTCCGAAGGAGCGCCGCGTCATGGTCACCGCCCATGATGCCTTTCGCTACTTCGGACGGGCCTACGACCTGGAGGTTGTGGGACTGCAAGGAGTCAGCACCGCCAACCAGGCCGGGCTGCGCAAGGTGCAGGAAGTCGTCGACCTGGTTGTGAGTCGGCGGGTGAAGGCGCTGTTCTTGGAAAGCGGGCTTCCGCCCGCCGGCGGCGAGGCGGTGCTGGCCCGCTGCCACAGCCGAAGCCACCCCGTCAACATCGCCAGCGAAGAACTGTACTCAGACGCCCTTGGGCCGCCTGACTCGCCGGCAGGAAGTTACGTTGGCATGGTTCGCCACAATGTCCGGGTCATCGTGGACGCACTTCGATGAAGTCGGCTCGACCCCCGGTTTCGGAACTTGGAAGAAGGAAACCTATGGCATCGTCCGCGACCTTGGCCCCCCTGACTGCCGCTCCGCCTGCCATTGAGGTCCATGATCTCACGGTAGCCTACCATACCCAGCCGGTGCTTTGGGACGTCGACGTGGCCATGCCGCCTGGCAAGCTCATCGCCATCGTCGGGCCCAATGGGGCGGGCAAGTCCACCTTGCTGAAGGCCATCTTGGGGCTGGTCCCTCTGACGACCGGCTGGGTGCGGATCGACGATCAGGCCCTGGCGGCTCGCCGCCAGACCCTGGCCTATATCCCACAGCGCACGTCGGTCGATTGGGACTTCCCAACTTCGGCCCTGGACGTGGTCTTGATGGGGACCTACGGCCGGCTCGGCTGGTTCCGCCGGCCCGGCCAGCGGGAACGCGATCTGGCCTGCCGCTGCCTCGAACAGATGGGAATCGCGGACTTGGCCCAGCGGCAGATCAGCCAGCTTTCGGGCGGCCAGCAGCAGCGCGTCTTCCTCGCTCGCGCTCTGGCCCAGGAAGCCCGGACCTACCTGATGGACGAGCCCTTCGCCGGCGTCGACGCCACCACCGAGCGGACCATCGTTGAGCTGTTGCGGCAGCTCCGAGACCAAGGACGGACCGTGGTCGCCGTTCATCACGATCTGCAGACCGTGCCCGAGTATTTCGACTGGGTGGTGCTCCTCAATCTGCGTCTGGTCGCGGCCGGCCCGGTGGAGGAGGTCTTCAACACGGAGAACCTCCACAGCACCTACGGCGGGCAGCTTAAGATCCTGTCCCAGGCGGCGGCAGCCCTTCTGGCCAAGCAGCAAGGACTGGTTTCATGAGCGCCTTCTGGCCCGTTTGGCTGCCGGACCCTTCCATCTTGCTTGCCCTGGCGGTGGTCGGGGCGACGTCAGCGTCGCTGGGCTGCTTTGCCGTGCTGCGGCGGCAGAGTCTGCTCGGCGACACGCTCGCCCATGCCGCCCTGCCTGGCATCGGGCTGGCCTTTTGGCTCACCGAAGCCAAGAGCCCCCTGGTGCTGCTCCTGGGCGCCATGGCCACGGGGCTGCTCGGGGCGGCCCTGCTCTTTGCCCTCAAGCATGCCAGCCGCCTGAAGGAAGATGCCGCTCTTGGGCTGGTGCTGTCGACCTTTTTCGGCGTGGGCATAGTCATCCTGACGCGCCTGCAGAATGAACCCGAAGCCAGCCAGAGCGGCTTGGATCATTTCATTTACGGGCAGGCCGCCTATCTGACCTGGGACCATGCGCGGCTCATGCTCGGACTCGGCATGGTGGTCCTGGTCTGCCTAGCCCTCACCTACAAGGAATGCAAGCTCCTCAGCTTCGATCCGGCGTTCGCGGCCAGCCTGGGCCTACCGCGCCGGCGACTTGAAGCGCTACTCGCGGGGCTGACCGTGGTCGGCGTGATGCTCAGCTTGCGGGCCGTGGGGGTCGTCCTCACCGTGGCCCTCTTGATCGGTCCCGCCGCCGCCGCCCGCCAGTGGACGCAACGGCTGAGCACGATGATGGGGCTGGCCATCGCCTTTGGCATCTCATCATCCTGGCTGGGTGCGATCTGGAGCCAGACGGCCGACGCCACGCCGACCGGACCGGCCATTGTGCTCGTGGCCTCGGTCCTGCTCGTGGTATCGATCCTGGTCGCCCCGGGCCGTGGGCTTTGGTGGCATTACCTGCGCCTGCGTCAGCATCGGCGTGACGTGGCTGCCGAGAACGTCCTTGCCGACTTCTACCGGCATGGCGAACGGCAGGGAGACCGGACCGCGCCGATGCCTGCCGCCGAACTAGCGGACCAGCGGGGGCTGCGTTTCCCACCCCTGGAGCGGACCATGCGCGACCTGTGCCGTCGGGGGCTGGCGGAGTCGGCCGGGGACGGCTGGCGCTTGACCGAAGCCGGTGCCGACGAGGCTGCCCGCGTCATGCGGAGCCACCGCCTGTGGGAGCTATACCTGGCCCGACGGCTCGACTTGCCGCTCGACCATGTCCATCGCGATGCCGAGGAGATGGAGCACGCGCTGCCGTCTGAAATCGTGGCGGAACTGGACGCCCACCTGGGCCATCCACGGGTCGATCCGCATGGCCATCCCATACCGCGTCTGGCCGCTGAACCGCGGCCGACCGAGGCCAAGGAAGGGAGCACGGGCCATGGCTCCTGACGTCTACTATTCTCTGGTCGTGGTGGCGTGCGGCATCCTGGTGTCCGCCTCCTGCTCCCTGCTTGGCCCCTTTCTCGTGCTTCGCCGGATGTCGCTGGTCGGTGACGCCATCAGCCATGCCATTCTGCCCGGCATCGCCCTGGGCTTCATCCTGACGCACAGCCGGCAATCGCTGGCCATGACCCTCGGCGCCGCCGCCGCTGGCCTGGTCACGGTCTGGCTCATCGAACTGCTGCTCAAGTCCCGGCGGGTCAGCGAGGACACTTCGGTCGCCCTGGTCTTTCCCATGCTTTTCGCCCTGGGCGTGCTACTCATGGAGCGGTTCGCCCGCTATGTCGATCTCGACCCCGAGTGCGTGATCTACGGCGACATCGAGTTCGCGCCGTTCGACCAGTGGAGCCTGGGAGGCCTAGCCCTGGGACCCCGGCCACTTTGGATTCTGGCCGGCGTCACGCTCTTCAACCTGCTCCTGGTCGTCCTGCTCTACAAGGAACTCAAGCTTACCACGTTCGATCCAGCCCTCGGCGACGCCCTCGGATTCCATTCGGGTTGGATGCACTACATCCTCATGACCGCGGTCGCCCTCACCTGCGTGGCGGCCTTCGAGTCCGTTGGCGCGATTCTGGTGGTGGCGTTTCTGATCGTCCCGGCAGCCACGGCCTACCTCATCACCGACCGGCTCAGCCGACTGCTTGCCTGGTCGGTGGGGTTCGGCGTGCTGGCGGCGGTCGGCGGCTATGGGCTGGCCCGGGAGGAACTCCTGGACTGCTCCGTGGCGGGCGGCATGGCGACCATGGCCGGCCTGATCTTCGCGGGAGTCTGGATGGCCGCCCCACGCCAGGGCCTCTTGGCCCAACTCCGCCGCCGACTGAGTTGAGACGGTGAACGGTGGTGGAAGCGTCTCTGAAGAGGGATCGCCAGGCTGCCTAGCGGTCGATCTCGCCCATGACGATGTCGATCGAGCCGATGATGGCGGGGACGTCGGCGATCAGGCAGCCGCGGCACAGCTCGTTGATAATGGCGAGGTTGGCCATGCACGAGGAGCGCGAACGGGCCCGCAGCGGCACCATTTCCTTCGTATTGCGGCCCACGACGTAGAAACCCATCTGACCGCGCGGACACTCGGTCTCCAGGTAGGCCTCGCCCGGCGGCAGGTGCTTGGGCATCTCGACGCGGTGCGAACCCTGGGCCGACGGGTAGCGGTCCATGGCCTGCCGGATGATCTTGATGCTCTCGACCACTTCCAGCATGCGGACGTAGTAGCGGTGCCAGCAGTCGCCGATGACCGCCTCGCGCGGGGCATGGTCGAAGGGCGGCAGGATGGCCTGGAAGTCATAGGTCTCGTAGCCGCAGTAGGGCTCGAGCTTGCGCAGGTCCCAGTCGGGGTCGTTGTTGCGGCGGTCGAGCGAAGCCCGCATCATGGGGCCCGAGCAAGCATAGGCGATGGCCCGTTCCTTGGTGACGATGCCGATCCGGGCCGTCCGCTGGATGAAAATGTGGTTCCGCGTCAGCAGCGTGTGGTACTCGTTGATCCGCTCCTCGAAGTAGCCGAGGAACTTGCGGCAGCGGTCGATCCAGCCTTCGGGCAGGTCGTCATGGACGCCGCCAAAGGTGATGTAGCTGTAGGTCAGCCGGGCCCCGCACACCTCCTCGAACAGGTCGAGGATCATCTCTCGTTCCCGGAAGGCATACAGGAAGGGGCTGAAACTCCCGAGGTCGATCCCGTAGGTGCCCATGGCCACCAGGTGGCTGGCAATGCGGTTCAGCTCGGCAATCAGCACCCGAATGACGTTCGCTTTTTCGGGGACCTTCAGGCCGCAGAGCTTCTCGATCGCCAGCGACCAGCCCAGGTTCATGTTCATGGCGGCCAGGTAGTCCATCCGGTCCGTGTAGGGCACGAACTGGATGGGCGTGACATTCTCGCCGATCTTCTCGGCACAACGGTGAAGGTAGCCCATGTGGGGCTCCGCCTCGGACACGATCTCGCCGTCCGTTTTCAGCACCAGCCGCAGCACGCCGTGGGTACTGGGATGCTGCGGGCCCATCGACACGAGCATCTCGTCGGTGCGGACGTCGAACTCGACCACGCGCTGATCGCCAGTGTTGCGCGCGAACTCGGCGGCAAGGGCTGTAGACATCGGCAACTTCCACGGTGCGGAGGGAGACGGGACCACGGGGCACAGCGGACCGCCGGCCCCGCTGCTTTTTGTATGAACTGTGGCCGGGGGCGGAACGGCTGAAGCCGCCCGCTGGGCCACGGACAAGCTGGTCCGTCCGGAACCGACTTGGCCGGGCCGCGTCCTATCCCAGCGGGCCTCGGCCCTGCGGCGCTAGAACTTCCACATCAAGGTTGCGAAATACTCCAGATCGTTGGGCTTGCGTCCTTCTGGCGTGCTGTCATAGCGGTCGAAGATGCCCACCTTGAGCGACAGATTCCACTC
>CALLZJ010000404.1 GCA_937858435.1 uncultured bacterium | reverse complement strand
AGAAGTCCAGGGGAATGGAGCTGGCGGGGGTGAAGCCGAAGCTGGCCGGGGTCGGGTTCGTGGCGGAGACCGTGTAATCGCCCGGGGCGAGGTTGTCGAAGCTGAAGTCGCCGTTGGCGTCGGTCAGGATCGGCAGGTTGAATCCGGTGAGCGTATTGGTCAAGGTCACGATCACGCCGGGCCGGCCCGTGTCGGCGCCGTCGAAGACGCCGTTGCCATTGAGGTCATTGAAGACCCGGCCGGTGAAGAGGATGCCGCGTTCACCGAAGTTGTAGTTCGCCCCGATGTCGCCAACGGCATTGATGACGATGTCGGTGAACTCGTTGGCGCCGACGGTGCCGCCCAAGGTGCCGAGGCTGTCGATCCCCGTGCGGAAGCCCGTGGGCTGGGTCTGGGTCAGCGAGTACGTGCCGGGCAAGAGGCTGGCAAACGAGTAAGTGCCGTCGGCGCCGGTGATGGCGGTCTGGTTGACGGCGCCATTGGTGTCCGTGCCGGTGAGCGTGATCGTGATGCCGCTAAGGCCAGGCTCGCTGCTCTGCTTAAAGCCGTCGTTGTTGAGGTCGACCCAGACCAGGCCGGTCAACGTCGCGGGCAGATCGCGCTCTTCGAGGAAGTCGAAGCTCAGCCGGGGCCGTCGTGCCGGTTTCCGGGCCGGCGGGGCCTTGACCCGATTCTTCACCTTCTTCGAGCGGACAAGCTGCGAAAGCGGCCAGAACATGATGCGTATCCCCACGAAGTTGCAATTGCCGCGACGGCCAAGCGGTCCAACGTCAGTCTACCCGCTGGAACGTCAGACTACCCCGAAATCTCTGCCCCGCCCGAGGGGTTTACCCAACCGGGGCGGCAAGCCCTTCCGGTCGCGGCGGCCCTGCCGTGCTTGCCGATCGCAACGATCGGGTCAGGACGTAGGCCTTTGGCTTTGACGCCGATTCGCCGGGCCAAGTTCCCGGCTTCGGCCGTGACTTTCCCTCAAGTCGGACCCTCCGGCTCCTGGGTCAAACGCACGATGGCGTCGGCCCAGGCGGGAAATTGGGCGATTAGGGACTGGCGTTCGCCGTGCTCATAGTCCGCATAGTCGAAGCCGGGAGCCACGGTGCAGCCCAGAAGGGCGAATTGGCCGCCGGGCTGGAGCGGTGCCCCTGGCCAACCCCCATGCGGAACCACCACTTGAGGCTGGTGACCCGCCAGCAGGTTGGAGCCGATGACGATCGTGCGCCCCTGTCCGTCGGGGCCAAGCTGGAGCATCTCGACGGGGTCTCCGGCATAGAAGTGAAACACTTCGTCGTGGACCAGGCGATGCAAGGCCGAGAAAGTGGTCGGCGTCAGCAGGTAGTAGATGCAGGTGCTGGCCGACCGCCTCCGACCGGCGACCTCGACCTGGTCCGCCGATCGGTAGGTCTCCACGAAATAGCCACCCTCGCGCGGATGCGGGGTCAGCCCCAAGCGGCGAATGAGGTCGGCGGCTGTCATGGTGGGCACGAGCTACGAGAGTCGTTACGGCGCGGTGCCGCCCGCCGTTCCGAGCGGCTTGATTCGCAAGGCCCGGAAGGCGACGCGGTCGCCGTGGTCCTGAATGCAGATGTGGCCCTTGGCCGGCTTGGCAAAGTCCGGCATCGCCCGGAACTTGCTGGCGGCAATCATCTGATCCCACTCTGGACCGCTCTTCTGGTATTCGAGCACCTTCACGCCGTTGAGCCAGTGCTCGACGCGGTTGCCCTCGATGCGGATCATAGCGTCGTTCCACTCGCCGACCGGGCGGGTGACGTCTTCCCGGGGGGCGATGAGGCCGTAGAGGGAAGCGGCGCTGGTCTTGGGGTTGCGCCCGTCGGCATGCTTGGCGTTGTCGAGAATCTGATACTCCGGGCCGGTGTTCCACGGGTTCGGATGCTTCTCCGTGACGAGATACATGACGCCGCTGTTGGCCCCGGCGTCGACCTTCCACTGGAACCGGAATTCAAACTGATCGAACTGGTCCACGGTGATGATGTCGCCGCCCGGTCCGACCCGGGTGATCGCGCCGTCGACGACCTTCCAGCCGTCGGGAACGTTCTCCTTGCGGAAGCCGCGCCAGCCGTTGAGCGTCTTGCCGTCGAAAAGCGCCCGGAAGCCCTCGGCCTTCTCCGCGTCAGTCAGGGGTTGCGGCTCGTCGGCCTGGACCACGACGGTCAGGAGCAGCGCGAGTCCGGCAACCAGCAGCGCGCGATGTCGGATCATGTCAACCTCAGTGGCTCGGGTGGCTGGGGAGGAGCGGAAGGCACAGCGCCTCTCGCCGGCATTTTAACTTCCCTGGGCCGTGGTTGCCATTGACCCTGGCCGTTTTTTGTGGAACATCTGCCACGCCGACCTTGCGACCCAGGGCTGTCCCCGGAGCGATCCGCATGTCCCAAGCCCCTGCACCCACTTCAGTTCCGGAACCTGGCAAAGCGCGCTGGGCCCGAGCCTCAAACCTGTCCCTGCTCTTGGGACGAGGGCTGGGATTAGAATCACAAGCAGTCGCGGGGCACGCCACGCCGGTATGGCAGCCGCTCGTCTTGGCTCTGGCCACGCTGCTTCTCCTGTTCACCCGGCTCGACACCGTGCTCTTGGAGCCGGACGAGGGTCGCTATGCTGAACTGCCGCGCCTGATGAACCTGAGCGGCGACTATCTCACGCCGCGGCTGGAAGGCAAGCCCTACAACGACAAGCCGCCCCTGGTCTACTGGCTGATCGCCGCCGCGTACGGGCTGCTTGGAACCGAGGCGGCGGTGGCTCGGGCCGTCATGGCCCTCATGGCCTCGGCCACGGTCGCGGCCACCTATGCCTGGGCCCGGGTCCACGTCGGGCCCACGCCGGCCTTCCTTGCTGGCCTGGTGCTGCTCACACAGTTTGGCTTCGCAGGATTCGGCCGTATGTTGCTGCTCGATAGCACGCTGGCCTTCTTCGTGGTCAGCGGGCTGCTCGCGGGCCATCACGCCGTGGCCGGCCCGCGGCTGCGCTGGGGCTGGTGGCTCGTGGCCGCCGTGTGCGTCGGGCTCGGCGGGCTGGCCAAGGGGCCCGTGGCTGGTGTGCTCGTTCTGCCCCCGCTGCTGCTCTACCGCTGGCTGGACTCGACCTCCTGCCGCTGGGGTTGGCGGGCGGGCATGCTCTTCGTCGGCTGTGCTGTCGCCCTCACGGCCCCGTGGTATGCCGCCATGTTCCTGACCAACGAGTCCTTCTTCAGCGAGCACGTGGTCCGCCATCATGTGCTGCGTTTCCTTG
>CALLZJ010000403.1 GCA_937858435.1 uncultured bacterium | reverse complement strand
CCGCTTCCAGCGAAACCTTGCCAAGCTAGGCTGGGTATGTAGTGCAACTGCACCTCACGGAGTTTGGGCTGGGGGTGATCGGCCCGAAAGCCGCACCGGCCCCAGGCCAAACGGGCTCAGATCCCCGACCCACTTCACATTGGAGACGCCGCATGAAACTGCGCTGGCTGCTGCTGCTGACGCCCCTCTGTCTGTTCCTCGCGGCACCGGGTCTCTGGGCCGATGATGAGGAAGCACCGAAGAAGACCGAGAGCAAGAAGGCCAAGGAAGAACTGGTCATCGCGCACATCAAGATGGCCGGCAGCCTCCCCGACGCGGCCTCCGCGGCCGAGAGCCTGTTCGGCGGCAGCAACGGCGATCCGCTCCGGACGCTCTTGGAACGCATCAAGAAGGCCAAGGACGATCCCAACGTCAAGGCCCTGCACCTGGAGTTCGACGGGCTCGGCATCTCCTGGGGCAAGATCAACGAGGTGCGGTCGGCCCTGGCCGAGTTCCGTAAGTCCGGCAAGCCGATCTACGCTTACCTCGAAGCCGGCAACCAAAAGGACTACATCGTCGCATCGGGCTGCGACGTCGTGATCATCCCCCCGCTAGGTGGCGTGGAGCTGGTGGGACTGCGGCAAGAGATGATGTTCTTCCGCGGCCTGCTCGCTCAGTTCGACCTCCGCTTCGACGCCATTCCCATCGGCGACTTCAAGTCGGCGATGGAACAGTTCACCAACGACCGCATGAGCGACGCCAATCGCAAGCAGTGGACCGAACTCATGGACGACTTCTACGCGATCCTGTGCGAGAGCATCGCCGCGGGCCGCAAGATGTCGCCCCAGCAAGTGAAGGAACTGGTCGACGAAGGTCCGTTCACTGCCAAGCAGGCCCTGGAACGCAAGCTGGTCGACAAGGTGATTTATCCCGCCGAGATCACGGCCCTGATCCAGCGCGACCTGGGCAATGACAAACTGGTGGTCAAGAAGGACTTCGGCAAGTCGAAGGGTCAGGACATCGATCTGAGCAATCCCTTTGCCATCTTCAAGCTGCTTGCTCCGCCGAAGGAGGCGAAGATGAGCAGCAAGCCCAAGATTGCCGTCATCTATGCCGAGGGCGGCATTGTGACTGGCAAGGGTGGCCCGAGCATCCTGGGTGGGAATGAAGTGGGCTCCACGACGATGGTGGACGCGATCCGCAAAGCCGCTTCTGAACCCACGGTCAAGGCGATCGTCCTCCGCGTCGACAGCCCCGGCGGGTCGGCCCTGGCCAGCGACTTGATCTGGCAAGCGCTCAAGGAGTGCAAGAAGCCGGTGATCGCCAGCATGGGCGACGTGGCTGCATCCGGCGGTTATTACATCAGCATGGGTGCCGAACGGATCTTCGCCGAACCCGGCACCATCACCGGCTCGATTGGCGTCATCGGCGGCAAGATCGTGCTGGAAGGTGCCCTTAAGAAGTACGGCGTCACGACGGAAGTCATCGCCCGGGGCAAGCGCTCGGGCCTGACCTCCACGACTCAAGGCTTCACTTCCGAAGACCGGACCGCCATCGTGCACATGATGACGGACATCTACGACGGCTTCCTCGACAAGGCCTGGGAGGGCCGGCAGAAGGCGGGCAACACCCGCCTCAAGAGCCGCGATGATCTCAAGGCTTTGGCGGGCGGGCGCGTCTGGTCGGGCCCGGGGGCCCTCGCCGCCGGGCCGATCGACGGACTGGGCACGCTCGAAGACGCCATCGCCTATGCCAAGAAAGTAGCCAAGGTGGATGGCGACGACGTGGAGATCTTCCTCCTGCCCAAGACGCCTTCCATTTTCGAGAGGCTGATGGACCCGAGCGCGGAGTTGTCGCTCCGCAGTTTGGCCGTCGACCGGACGCTGCTCGCGGTGCCACAAGCACGCGAGGCCCTGCGCTTGCTTGACATGCTCATGCGGCATCGCCAGGAGCGGGTCTGGATGATCCTGCCGCCGGGGTACGAGATCAAGTAGACCGAATCGGTGCCATCCTGGAGCCCGCGCGGCTTGCCGCGCGGGTTCTGCTTTGCGCCCAGGTCAGCCCACGACCGAGAACTTCCGTCCGGTTCGAACGGCTGGGACGATTCGGAGGCCGACACCGCTCGTCCCGCCTAATCGTTGCCTCGTAGGTTGTGATCCTGGACAGCCCCTGGCCAGACTTTCCACTACAATATCGCTAGTGGTTTATGGGCCTGAGGCTCCTGTATGGGAAGCGATACGAACGGCAACGGAGTGCCATTGCACGGTCAGATCGTGAGCAAGCGACCACCCTGTCAAAAGCTAATGGGGGTGCGCGTGCTGGCCACGGGTGCCTACGTCCCCGACGCCGTGGTCACTAACGAACACCTCGGAAGAATGTTCCGCTGCGATCCGGAGTGGATAGTCCGGCGCACGGGCATTTATGAGCGGCGCCATGCGCTGCCGCATCAGGCCACGACCGACCTTTGCTACGAGGCCGCCCGACAATGCCTGGAGCGGGCCCCGCTTTCCAAAGAAGACATCGACCTGATCCTGGTCGGCACCTACACGCCCGACAATTCGTTTCCGTCGGCCTCCTGCGTCCTGCAAGATCGCCTGGGCCTGTGCTGCGGCGCGATGGACGTCAACGTCGGCTGCGCGGGCTTCCTCTACTGTCTGGTCACCGCTGGCGCCTACCTCCGCGCTGGCGTCTGCAAGAACATCCTGGTTATTGGCGGTGACATCAACTCCCGAATTGCGAACCCCGAAGACCCAAAGACTTACCCGCTGTTCGGCGACGGGGCCGGTGCGGTCATCCTGACTCGCTGCGACGAAGACTACGGCATTCTGGCCTATCAGCTCGGTGCCGATGGTTCCGGGCAGGACTTGCTCATCCGCCCCGGTTGCGGGTCGCGGCTGCCGCCCGATAACGAAGTGCTCGGCCGCGGCTACCAGTACCTCCACATGGATGGTCGTAGTGTCTTCCGCTGGGCCGTCACCATCTTGAGCGACAGCATCCACGACGTGCTCGACGCCGCCGGCCTACAGATCGGCGACATCGACTACTTCATCACGCATCAAGCGAATATTCGCATCATCTTCGCCGCCACCGACGTGCTCGGCATTCCCCGCGAAAAGGTCCAAGCCAACGTCCGGTGGTTCGGCAATACGTCGGCCGGCTCGGTGCCCATCGCCCTCAACGAGGCGGCCGAGCAGGGCTTGATCCAGCGAGGTCGGCACTACGTGCTTAGCGGCTTCGGGGCGGGCCTCGCCTGGAGCACCCTCGTTCTCCGCTGGTAATCAACTCTGAAAGCTGAAGCAGCCCGGTCCACCCGCCGCTCAGCCCCGCGGTTAGGTCGCGGAGACCTTCTCGGCGATGAGGTACCGGGCCAGGGCGTCCCCGATCAGGTCGCAGAACTGCTTCCATTTCTTGCGCCGGACGAGATTGCTGTCCTCACCGGGATCGAGAATGGCAGTGATCGACAGCAGGTTAGGCTGTTCGGGGTCCTTCTTCTCCAGGTAAATGTCGAGGCTGACCCGGTCCGGCGGGATCGGAGTCGCAGGCTTCTCGGCCAGGCCCAGCCAGACCAGCATCTTGGGCGGCGGGGGGGGCGGGGGCGGTTCGACTTCCACCTTGAACCGAATCCGCACCAGACCCGGCTGCGATTCCACAACGTCGCCGCGCAATTCGTCGAGGAAGCCTCGCAGCTTGATGATGGCGATCTTCTCCGGCATCCAGGCCTGGTAGTTGTAAACCTCCGTGAACGGGAGCTTGGCGGCAGCAATGACGGCCCGCACCGAGGGGAACGACTCGACGCTCCGCTGCGATTCGAGCAGCAGCACGTCGTTCTCGGAGAGCTCGTTACCCAGGGCGGCTTCGAACAACTCCGCTAGCTCCCGCGCTGACTGGGGACGTTCCGAGGGGTACTTGAACAGACACCGCCCCACGACTTGCTCGACCGTCGGCTCCACGTCGGCGATGCCGACGTCGGCGAAAGCTGGCGGGGCGGCCCGGGTGTGCAGTTCGAAAAGCTCGGGATTGGAGTCCGCATCGAAGGGGCGGCGGCCCGTGAGCATCTCATAGAGCACGACGCCGACACTGTAGATGTCGCCGCGGTGGTCGACCTCGTTGCCCCGGATCTGCTCGGGGCAGATGTACTCCGGCGTCCCGACAGCCACGATGCGGCGCTGCGAGCCTTTGAGTTCGTCAATGGACAGGTGCGGAGCGCTGGTAAGTTTGGCCAGTCCGAAATCGAGCACCTTCAGCGTCTCGTTCCACGTGCCCGGCT
>CALLZJ010000402.1 GCA_937858435.1 uncultured bacterium | reverse complement strand
AGAGCAAGCCGCGTCTGGCCCTGACCCATGGCGAGCCGGGCCCACGCAAGTCGCTCGGTGAAGAGATTGTCCGCCGCTGGAACATCCACCCCGAGTACCCTCGGCTCGGCGACACACTGAACTTGTAACGGCCCGGGATCACCTCGGCTCGCTGGCTTGCCCAGCCTGCCGCTGCCACCCCGCAAAATCGTTGTTTCCCTCATCCTCTGCCGCGTTGGCTTCCGAAGAAAGGTGGACGGCGGTGCCACCGACGGGGCGGCGACCGTCTGTCGAGGGGGTAAGGCCACATGAAGCGTGCTTGGTTCTGGGTGTGCCTGGTCGCTTTCCTGGGCCGGGACCTGCCGGTCAACGCGGACGACGACCTGGATGAAGAGCCCGTGCCGATGCACGTCGGGCCCGTCTTTCCTCTGGCTGCTTCTCCGGACCGCCCGCTGACGCTCAACCTCGAAGAGCATGGCTTCCCGCCGCCCGGGCCGCCCATCTCTCTCTTCAGTCCCTTCGAAGTCTTCGCCCGCACCGGGAGTTCGTTCTCCTCGGGGAGTGGCCCGCTCGATCGCGGCCTGCGCTCCATGGGCGTGGGCGTCGAAGGCGGTGCTCGCTCGTTCTTCTACAACCCCAGTCGCAGCGCGGCCTGGACCGCCGAGGTCGGCATCGAGTACCTTTACAACAACGTCCGGGGTGGCGACGTCTTCCTGACGCGCGGCGCCTTCATCAACGTGTTTCGCTTCCAGCAGCCCACGCCGCTACGCTCCGTGAGCGAGTACACCTTCCGTGAACTGCATCGCACCAGTGCCCGCTTGGCTCTGGGACGCGAATGGTACTTCGGCGGCGACACACCCGACGGCCTGCGCTACAGCTTCGGGTGCGACGTGGGCGGTCGCTGGGGCCGGGCCCATGCCAAGATGGTCACCGTCAACCGCGAGATCGAAGGACTGTTCAACTTCGACGTCGTGCCCGACCTGCAAGATGGCCACACCGGCGACGTGCTCAAGGGCGTCTTCCTGGCGGGCCACACGCAGTGGTTCGTTCCCTGCGACGGCTACGACATCGTGTTCGGCGGCCGCTTCGAATGGGGCAAGGATTTCTTCGTGGTCGCCGACCGTGACGACGGCGTCTCCCAGTTCAAGATCATGTTCACGGCTGGCCTGCGCTACTAGCCGCGACCCGCCTGCCCACTTCCCTGGCCCGCAGTTTCCCGCATCAGCCGGACCGTTCGGCGCTAGCAAGCAGCCTCGTCGTCAGCTAAACTGCGATTGGTTGCCCGTGTGGCAGTCTTAATCACCCGCGCGAGCAACTGCAGAACTATCTGGGCATGCTCAGAGAGGTGCCGCATGAACCACGTCTTGAGCCCACTCATCCCCCTGCTGTGCGTCATTGGGTTTGTCGGCTTGGGTAGCGCTGGTCTCTGGGCCGACGACAAGGCGGCACTCGAGAAGGAGGTCAGCTTGTTCCAGGGTACCTGGACCATCGAATCCAGCATCACGGGCGGGGTAGAGATTCCCACCGACCAACTGAAGGGGCTCGTGATGGTCTTTGAGAGCGACAAGCACACCGTCAAGATGGGCGACCAGGTAATCCAAGTCGGGACCCAGAAGCTCGACCCGTCCAAGTCGCCGAAGACCATCGATGTGACCATGACCGAAGGCCCGAGCAAGGGGATGGTCATGCTCGGCATCTACGAGTTAGACGGAGACACCTTGAAGGTCTGCTTCGACGCCACGGGCAAGAAGCGGCCGACGGAATTCAAGAGCGAGCCTGGTTCGACGACTTTCGTCAACGTTCACAAGCGAGTAAAGAGGTAGCCGAATCGGAACGGCCGGCAGGTTCAACGAACCGGGCGGCCAGGGCGGCCAGTCCGACCCAGGCCAGCCCCGCCAACCAGCCCGCCAGCACGTCGGTGGGGTAGTGGACGCGCAGGTAGATGCGCGTCAGGCCAATCACGATCGGCAACGCCAGGGAGCTCGCCAGCACAAAGCGGGCCGCGGCGCGCGTCGGGGCCAGCCGGGCCAGCAGCAGCCCGAGGTAGGCGTAGATCGCCATCGCCCCCAGGCTGTGGCCACTGGGAAAGCTGAAGGAATCGCCGACAAACGGGTCGAGCCGTTGTGGTGCCGGTGGCCGCGGCCGTTCGACCATGTCCTTCACCCCGGTTACGAGCAGACTGGCACCGAGGGACGTGATCAACACCCAGGCGGCCAGATGGCGGCGGCCGCCGAGCAGCAGCGCGACAACTACGCTGGCCACGAGCAGCGTCAGGACCGGGGGGCTGCCCAGGGCCGAGAAGTCGGCCGCCCAGCGATGTAGACGAAGATGATAGTGATCCCGGCACCAGTCGAGCAGCAACTGGTCCCAGGGAGCAGGCCCAAGCTGCCAATGGGTTTCGAGCCAGAGGCCGACGATCTGTAAGAGCGCGACGAGCCCACCGGCACCGCCGGCCAGGAAGGCGGCGGCCAGAAGCCAGCGCTGCCAGGCCGGCCTGGGTGTGGGCATGGGGGCTAGCTGTTGAGCCAGGCCGGGGTCAGCATCCAGACCAGGGTGCCCGTGCCGCGGCGGACCGGATCGTCCGAGAGGATCAAGGCCATACCGCCCTTGGCGAACTCGATGCGGGCCCGCTTACCGCCGATCAGGAACGCGGTATGGCGACCGAGATCGGGCTCATGGCTCACGACCAGCACGTGCTGGGCGTCGGTCTTGCGTAGCAGCTTGGCCACCTTCTTGCTGGAGCCGCCCGGGGCCAGGGCGCCACATTCACGCACTTCCAGATGCTTGAGGCCGAGGTGCTCCGCCAACCCGACCGCCGCCTGCTGGCCTCGCTTGAGCGGGCTGGTGAGAATAGCGTCGATGGGGGCGTCCAGCCGCTTGATGGCGCCGGCCAGGGCCGCCACCTGGGCCTTCCCCTCGTCGCTCAGGGGCCGCTCCTCGTCGGAGGCGATGTCGTGCATGTTGATCGGCAGCGCGTCCGCATGGCGAATGAAGTAGATGTTCATGGCTTCCTCGCAGTGGCTGGATTAAAGCGGAACCGGCACTTGCGTGAGGATTTCCTTGACGACCGCGTCGCCGGCGTCCTGTTCGCCGCCGCCCCGCCGCAGCGTCTTGGAGACGATGCGATGGCCCAGCACGGGGATGGCGAGCCGCTTGATGTCGTCGGGGGTGACGTAGTTGCGTCCCTTGAGAAACGCCAGGGCCTGGGCAGTCCGGTAGAAGGCCAGCGCCCCGCGGGTTCCCACTCCGAGGTAAACGTCGTCGCGTTCCCGAGTCTTTTCGACAATGCCGAGCATGTAGTCGGCCAGGCTCTCGTCCACCCGCACCTGCCGGACGCTCGTCTGGACGGCAAGCAACTCTTCCCGCTGCACGACCGGCATGAGCTTGTCCACCGGCTCACCCTCCCGGTGCTGGGTCAGGATGTCCTTCTCGTACTGGCGCGTGGGGTAGCCGATCCGCAAACGTAGGGCGAAGCGGTCGAGTTGGTTTTCGGGCAAGGGATAGGTGCCTTCGAACTCAAAGGGGTTCTGGGTGGCGATGACCATGAATGGCCGTTCCAGCGCCAGCGTCTTGCCGTCCGCCGAGACCTGCTGCTCGGCCATGGCTTCGAGCAACGCGGACTGGGTCCGGGGCGTGGCGCGGTTGATCTCGTCGGCCAGGATCACGTTGGCGAAGATCGGCCCCTGGCGGAAGATGAACTCGCCGGTCGGTTGATGGTAGACGCTCGTGCCGGTCAAGTCGCTGGGCAAGAGGTCGGGTGTGAACTGGACGCGGTGGAACGAGCAATTCAGGCTGCGGGCCAGGGCCTTGGCCAGCAAGGTCTTGCCGATCCCAGGCACGTCCTCAATCAGCAAGTGCCCCTCGGCCAGTAGGCAGACGAGCGTGAGCTCGACGGCTTCCGGCTTACCGAGAAAGACGCTGTTGATGTGGGCAGTGAGCTTCTGAAGCGCGGCAGTATTCGCATCGGACATGCGTGGGCGCCATTCTGTCCTGAGTGCAGGATTGGAATTCCAGGGCAAAGCGATTATAAACAGCCCAGCGACGGCTGGCCAACCAAATCATGAGGAGCGGGGCCGGCCACGCCTCACACCGAGCTGTCCCCCCAATTCGGGAGTCGACCATGAAGCTTGCCGCCGTGCTCACCCTCGCGCTGGCCCTCTTCGCCTGGATGCAGGCCGTGGCTGCTCCCACCGCCCAGGACCGCCTGGAGGCCTTGTTCAGGGCTTACCTGGAGGAGGAATTCAAGCACTCCCCCCTGTTTGCCAGCCGACTCGGCGACCGCCGCTTCGACGACCGGTTCGACCTCATCACAGATGAGACGATCCAGCAAGGGCTGGTCCGCACCCGGGACTGGCTAGCCCGCTTGCCCAAAGAAGTGGCCAAGGACCAACTCGACCGAGCCAGCCAGATCGACTTCGAAATCTTCGAGCACCACTTGCGCCGCTCGATCTGGCTCATGGAGAATCGGCCCGTCCATGAGCTTGATCCCTGCTGGTACTTGGAGATGGTCACCGAGGGCGCCTACGGCCTGCTCATCCAATCGAGCCGACCCCGAGCGGAGAATGTCCGCAACGTCGCTGCCCGCATGCGGTTCATGCCCACCGCCCTGCAGACGGGGATGAAGCTGCTTAAGCGGCCGCCCTTGGTCTACACCGAGACAGCCATCAAGCGGACTCGCGGTGCCATCGCCTTCTTCGAATCGGGCATCTACGAACTGGCTGAGGAAACGCCTGCCACCAGCCCGCTCAAGGAGGCAGCCCCGCCGCTCCTGACCGCCCTGCGCCAGTACCTGGAATTCCTGGAGAAGACCCTGCTGCCGCGCTCCGACGGCGAATGGCGGCTGGGAGCGGATCGATTCGCCGCCAAGCTGGAGCTTGAACTGGAGGCGGGCGTCGCCGCCGCCGAGGTCTATGCCCAGGCCAAGGCCGAGGCCGAGCGGGTTGAGAACGAGATGTACGTCATTGCCCGGCAGCTTTGGCATCGCCGTTTTCCGGGCCAGGTGCTGCCGCCCGACACGCCGCCGGGACGCCGACAGACGATCCACGCCGTACTCTCCGACCTGGGCCGCGAGCATGGCGAGCCCAATCAGTTGTTGGCCGACACGATCGCCACCGTCGCTGACATCAAGGAGTTCATCGCCCAGCAGGACATCCTCCGGCTGCCGGACCCGGATCAGTGCCAGATCATTGAGATGCCCGAGTTC
>CALLZJ010000401.1 GCA_937858435.1 uncultured bacterium | reverse complement strand
CTCCTGGAATGGGTTCAAGGCCATTATCGCCCCACCCACGGCATGCATGGATTCTGCAGTCTGCGTCGGGGGAGGGGAGAGGTCGCGGGAAGTGAGCGGGCTGAAGCCCGCGGCTACCGACTTGCGGCATCCAAGGAAGTCGCAGACTTTAGTCGACGTCGTCCATGCCGCCGTGGTAGAGGTCGAGGTAGCTCTCATACCGCTGGATAGCTATCCAGCCGCGATCGAGGGCCCGTTTCACCCCGCAGCCCGCTTCGTGGATGTGGGTGCAGCCCGGGAAGCGGCAGGCAGAGACGTGGGCCCGAAACTCGGGGAAATCGCCGTCCAGTTCCTGGGGCACAATCTGCCAGAGGCCAAAGGCCCGGACGCCCGGCGTGTCCACCACCCAGCCGCCTTCCTTGAGCCCGATGAGCGTGGCGGTCGTGGTCGTGTGCCGCCCCTTCTGATTCATTTCGCTGACTTCGGATGTGCGTAGCTCCAGGCCGGGCTCCATGGCGTTGAGGAGCGAGGACTTGCCGACGCCGCTCTGCCCGGCGAACACAGTTTCCCGCCCCTGGATCAGCCGGCGCAGGTCGTCCAGCCCCTGGCCCGTCTTGGTGCTCGTCATGTACACGGGGAAGCCAAGCTGGGCATACATGCCCACGATGCCGACGTGGGCGGCCGGATCGACCAGGTCGCACTTGTTGAGGCAGATGATGGGATGGATGCGGCCACGGCAGGCGGCGACCAGGTAGCGGTCGATCAGGTGCGGCTTGAGGTTGGGCTCGGCCAGCGAGGCGACGATGACCATCTGGTCGACATTGGCGACGAGGACCTGCTCCTTGCCGCGTGACTCTCGGGTCAGGACGCCGTACCGGGGTTCGACCTTCTCGATCATCCCCTCGCCCGTGGGTGCCCGGCGGAACCAGACGCGGTCGCCGACGGCAACCACGCTGCCGTCTTCGAGGCTCAAGGTGCGGAGCACGCGCCGCACGGCACACGAGACCGGCGGCCCCTGGGTCGGCGCGACGAGGACGTTGTGCAGCCCCCGTACTTCGAACACGCGGCCGGGCTCGCACTGGGTCAGATCGACGGCGAGGAGTTCGCCGGCCGGAGCGGAGGCGTCCGTGTTGGCGTCGACGTCGGCCACGATCGTCCGCTTGCGGGACAGCTCCCCTCGAGCCCGCACCCGTTCCTGGGCGGTCTGCTCATCCTCGGAGAGACCGTCGGCGAGATACCGCTGCGTCCACCGCTGCTCCCGAGGCGGCTTGGAGCGGTTCTTTCGGAAATCGACCCTGATCTTCTTCTTGCCCATCGCCTCTCGTGCCCGTGCGTGCCGATGGCCCCCGGTGGCTGCGTCCGGTCCATTCTACCAGACCGTCTCGGAGCGTGCCGGGTTCTCGGCAGCTCGGCATGACGCCGGCACGCACAGCTTACCTCAGTGGCACAGGCCGCAAGGACACCCGCGAAAACTCCACCTTTCTGAGGCCGACTATTGGAGATTGCCCCGGGCCGTCCCGTATGCTTGAGGTGGATTGCAAGGGGAGAAAATCATGAACGCCCGAGTTCGCACGAGTATGGTGGTGGCCTTGGTCGCGGTCAGCCTGTCGGGCTGTTCCGCCTTCAGCAAGAAGAGCTGCGGCTCAGGCGGGTGTGGTGCCCCGCCTCCCGGGGCTTTCGGCCCGCCGCCGGCCGTTTACGGTTCGCCGCCACCCGCCGCGGGTCCGTATGGGCAGCCCTACACGCCGCCCACGCTGCCGCCGGGCCAAGGGGCGCTGCAGCCCGTGCCCGACCAAAGCGGGCTTGCGGTACGGCGCTAACCGCGCTTGAGCTTGCCCTGGCCCGCGCTCCGGCCGAGCTTCGCCCCACGGCCGGTGCGCCGCCGGCGCTGCGTCCAGTCCTACCTCGATCCCGGGCCTGGCCTCTTGTGTCCAGCCGCCCTGGGTGCGACAATCGCCGGGTCATGCCCTGTCCCCGTGCGAGAGTCTGCTGATGTCGCGCCGCTGCCTGGTCGCCCTTCTGGTTCTTTGGCCGCTTGCCGCGGGCGGCCTCGCTGACTCGCCGCCTCCCGCGAGTCTGGTCTTCCAGCCGCCGCGTCCCTCTCAGGACGGCCGGCTCCGGGACCGCGACCACCTGGATCGGCCGGTCCTCTTCAAGCCGGCGTTCGCAAGCCGGGCTGAATGGGAACGCCGTCGCGCGGAGCTGCGCCGCCAGGTGCTGGTGGCTGCCGGTCTGTGGCCCCTGCCGCCCCGCACACCGCTGGAGCCGGTTGTCCACGGCCGCATCGACCGCGGCGACTACACCGTCGAGAAGGTCATCATCAGCAGCCTGCCCGGCCATCGCGTGACGGGGAGCCTCTACCGGCCGAAGCAACCGACCGGCCGACGGGCGGCCATCCTCATGCCGCATGGCCACCACGCCCAGGGCCGGTTCAATCGGGCCAGCGACGCGGAGGTGAAGCGCGATCAAGCCTCCGGGGCTGAGAACACCGAGCAGAGTGCCCGCTACCCGCTGCAGGCCCGCTGCGCCCTCTTGGCCCGGCTCGGGTGCGTGGTCTTCCACTACGACATGATCGGCTATGCCGACAGCAAAGCGCTGGACCATCGCGGCGGCTTCGCTGACGTCGCCGCCGAGTTGCGCCAGCAGTCCATTCTCGGCCTCCAGACCTGGAACAGCATTCGCGCCTTGGACTTTCTCTGCGGCCTGCCCGACGTCGACCCCGAACGGATCGGCGTCACGGGCGGGAGCGGCGGCGGGACACAGACTTTCCTGCTCTGTGCCATCGACGACCGGCCAGCGGCGGCGGCCCCGGCCGTCATGGTCTCCATGAACATGCAAGGCGGCTGCATCTGCGAGAACGTCTCCCACCTGCGGGTGGGCACCAACAACGTGGAACTGGCCGCCCTGTTTGCCCCAAGGCCGCTCTTTCTCACCGGGGCCGACGACTGGACGCGCGACATCGAGAGCCGGGGCCTGCCCGAGCTGCGGACCATCTACGGTCTCTACGACGCCGCCGACCAGGTCGTCGCCAAGTATCTCCCCTTCCCACACAATTACAATCAGCGGAGCGGCGAGTTGATCGCGGCCTGGTTCAATCGTCACCTCCGCCTGGGCCACGCCGAGCCGATCCAGGAACAGCCCTTCGAGCCCATTCCGTCTGAGGAACTCTCGGTCTGGGCCGGCGCGCCGGAAATGCCGACCCCGCTGCGTGCCACCGAGCTGAAGACTCGGCTGGACGCCCAGGCCCAAGATGCTCTGCAAGAACTGGCCCTGTCCGGAGCGGACTACCGGCCCGTGGTGGCCACCGGCTGGCGCGCTCTCCTGCACACCGAGCTACCCGTTCCGGGGTCGACCCAGGCCGAGCAGGTTGGCTTCGAACGCCAGGACGGGTATGGCATCTGGCGTGGCACCCAAAAGCGGCGCGGCACCTCGGAGGAAGTGCCGCTCATCTCTCTCGTCCCGAGCGGCAGCCGCCGGGCCGTCGTCTGGCTGCACGGTGCGGGCAAGGCCAGCCTCTTTCAGGCTGACGGCACACTGCGGCCCGAGGTCCAGCGCCTGCTCGATGCCAAGTGCACGGTCGTCGCTCCGGACCTTTTCCTGACCGGCGAGTATGGCTCCGCCCAGGTGGCCTGGCCGCCCCAGCAGGGACACCGCGACATTCCCTTCATGGGCTTCCGCTACGGCTACAACCGCACGATCCTGGCCGAACGCGTCCACGACATCCTCACGACTGTGGCCCATCTCCATCAACGGCGGGACGTGGACCAGCTCGACCTCATCGCCTGGGGTGGAGCGGGTCCCTGGGGGCTGCTGGCCCGGAGCCAAGCCCGGCGGCTGGTGAACCGCTGCGTGCTCGATCTCGAAGGCTGGGACTTCGACCAGGTTCAGAACTTGGAAGATCCCCAGCTCCTGCCCGGGGCGATGCGGTATGGCGGCGTTTGGGGTGCGGTGCCCCTGTGCGGCGATGCAAGTGGGGCCCGAACGGTGCTCTGCCGAATGCCGCCGTCCAAGGCGGCAGCCGTGGAAAGCCTGGCCCGTTCGACGCCGGGAGTGGCCCTTCAGGCCGAGACGCCGACGCTGGCTCGCCTCGTCGATGAGCTACTGAAATAGCCGTCACTCCTCCTGTCCCCTTCTACTTTAGGTCGCGCCGGAGGGCACTCCGAACATGGCATTAACCGGCCCGAGTCCGAGCCCAGGTCGCGGCCTGTCGCTGCCCACCCGCATCCTCATCGGTCTCGTCCTGGGAGCGATCACGGGGGTGCTGCTCAATGAGTGGCGGCCGCAATTCGATGCCTGGGCGACCCAGGGCCGGGGGGCGCCCGCCGTTATCGTCGAGCCCCTCCTCACCAACGTCATCGGGCCCGTGGGCCACGACTTCCTGCGGCTCCTGCTCATGGCGGTGATCCCCCTCGTCTTCGCCTCGCTGGCGGCGGGCGTGGCCCAGCTGGGCGACCTGTCCGTGCTTGGCCGCATCGGCGCCCGAACCATGGGCTACTTCCTGCTCTCGACGGCAACGGCCGTCGTCATCGGTCTCGTCCTGGTCAACACCATCCAGCCGGGCAAGGGGCTGCCCGAAGAGACCACTCGGCGGCTGGCCCTGGAGTACGGAGCGGCAGTCAGCGATAAGCCTCCGGCCCAGTTCGGCGTGCAGACCTTCGTCGACATCGTGCCCCGCAATCCGATTCGGGCCATGGCCGACATGGAGATGCTGGGCGTGATCTTCTTCGCCTTGCTGTTCGGCATCGGTGCTTCCAAGTTGCCGAAGGAGCAGGGCGAACTGGTCATCCGCCTCCTGCTGGCGGTCGGCGAGATCATGACCTGGATCATCCACCTGGCCATGCGGCTGGCTCCGTATGGCGTCTTTTGCCTCATTTGCAAGGTGACGGCGGAGCTGGGCTTCCAGATCATTCAGCAGCTTGGCTGGTACGTCGGGACCGTGCTCTTCGGCTTGGCCCTGCACCTGTTCGTGTCGCTGCCGATCTTCATCCTCGTGCTGGGCCGGGTCTCACCCTGGTGGTTCTTCACCCGAGTGCGGGGCGTGATCGTGACGGCCTTTTCGACCAGTTCCAGCGCGGCCACGCTGCCCACGAGCCTGGCCGCCGCTCACGAACGGCTTGGGATACCCAAGAAGATCGCTGGCTTCGTCTTGCCCCTGGGCGCGACCATGAACATGAACGGCACGGCCCTCTTCTAAGGGGTCACCGTCCTGTTCCTGGCTCAGGTCTTCAACGTCGATCTGACGCTGG
>CALLZJ010000400.1 GCA_937858435.1 uncultured bacterium | reverse complement strand
ATGGCGGGCCCCCCCGGGGGGGTGGTGGGCCCGGGCTGGTTCCGGCCGGCGGCGCGGGCGGCCATGAGGCCGGCGCTGAAGAGCATCACGCCATGGTTGACGATGCCGAGCCCGCCTGGGTTCTGCGTACTGGTGTGCAGGGCCCCCCGACCGCTGATCGAGCCGGAGGCGTTGTTCGTCAGGGTCTGGGTGAATTCGAGCGTGCCGCCGACCAGTTCCAGGTTGCCGCTGTTGTTATTGGTGGCATGGTTGAAGACGAGCCGCTCCGACCCGGTGACGCGAACGGTACCGGTCGTCGCATTGTTCAGGCTATTGGTGACGGTGCCCGTGCCGGTGAGCAGGCCCGAGTTGGCGAGCGCCGCGCCGGACAGCGACGTGGCCGGCCCGGCCATCTGGATCGTCCCCTGGTTCAGAAAGCTCGTACTTCCCTGCACGGTGCCGAGCCCTTCGACGAGCACCAGCCGGCCCACGTTGTTGACGAAGGTGTTGGTCGCGGCCACCGAACCACTGCTGACGACCAACGTGCTGCTATTGGAGATATTGCCGCCCGACAGTTGGCCCTGGAGAAGCAAGGGCGTGTTGACCGTGAGCGACTGTCCGCTGCTGACACTGAGGGTACGCCCTGCACCGAGCGTGTTGGGGTTGCCGAAGAGCGTTGTGGCCAGATCGGACGAGAGGTTCTGGCTGGTGGTGAAATGGAGTTGACCGGAAGTCCAATGGATGTTGCCGCCGTTGAAGGCGATGGCTGGCGTGGACAAGAGGCCGCCCGCGAGGTTGATCGTCCCCGCGTTCCAGAGGCGGATGGTGTTGCCGATGGTGACCGTGCCGCCCGTCTGCACGTGGAGGTTGCCGCTGTTGCCAATGGCACCGACGGTGCCGCCCAGGTCCATAAGCCCGGCGACATTGAGCTGGGCGCCCAGGCTCTTCACCGTGATGGTGCCCGTGCCGCCCGCCAAGGTGCCAATGCCCGCGCTGCCGACGTTGACGATGGCGCCGTCCTCGATCGAAGCGACGCCAGTGCCCGACGTGCCCACGGTCAGGGCTGCCGCGCCCGTGAGGCTGAGAGTGGAACTGGAGCCGCGGACGAGCAGGTTGCCCGTGCCGCCGGCCGAACCGAACACCACGCTGCCCTGGCTGGTCCCGGAGCCGCCATTCAAAATGGAGATACTCCCCGTGCCGCCGTTGGAGCCCGCCAAGGTGATCGTGAGCGGGTTGTTGTGTGTCCAGGTCGAACCGGTTCCCATGAGGGTGAACTGGCTGGCGCCGCTGGTCGAATTGCCGACGGTGTTGGTGCTATTGGTGATGAGGTCGCCGCCGTTCTGCACCGTCAGGTTGCTGGTGCCCGTGCTGCCGCCGACCCCCAAGGTAAAGCCCTGTGAGCTATTCCAGGTGGCGCCGGTGCTGACGATCAGATTGCCGGTCTGGCTGATGCCGTTGCCGATGTTCAGCGTGTTGCTGTTGACGTTGCCGTTGGTCACGGTCAGGCTGCCCGAGCCTGCATTGATGTTGCCCGAGTTGGTGATCGTGTAGGTTACGCCGCCCAGGGCCCATTGGACGTTGCCGGCACCCACGGTGGCAATCGCGTTGGTCACGGGTGAACCGAAGGAGACGACGTAGCTGCCGCCCAGGCTGAAGAGCGCGGTATGGCCGGCTCCGGGTGGGCCCGCCGGGGACCAATTGCCGCCCGTGTGGAATGACCCACCCCCGGCATTGCTCCAACTAAAGGTCTGTGCCACTGTCGGCCCGGCATCGGCCAGGCAAATGAATAAGCTGGCCAGAAGGATGAATCGCTGCAAACCGTGGCTCGGCATGACCTTCCCCCCTTGAGAACAACAGGCTCTTGCGCTAAGCCCGCTGCCGGAGGAAATGTGCCGCGCCGGTCCGCAAGTCTGAGATCAAGGCCAGCCCGGGGACATGGCTGGCGGCTTGGTCAGGGAGGGTACTCGGCTTCAGAGGGTAAGGCTAGCCGTCAATGGGCAAGCTCCCCGCGGGCCAGGTGTCGGCGGGGTCGTAGCCCAGGAGGCGGGGGGCGGGTTCCAGGCCGTGCCGGCTTAGGTGGCGGGGGCGGCTGGTGGCATAGACCAAGGCGTAGGGCGGCAGCGTGCTGGCCGCCACGGCAGCCTGGAAGAACCGGCCCGCATCCCCAGGGCTCAGATAGGTATCCTGCCACAACTCACCCTTGCTGATGGCGTCCACGTCCTGCTTGGTCCGAGGACACCAACCCAGCCGCACGACCAGGACGCTGAGGCCATGGGCGGCGGCATAGGCCTGGCCGGCAGCTTCGAGGAAGACCTTGGTGCAGGCGTACCAGTAGCGGGGCGAAACGGCGACCGTCGTCGGGATCGGCCAGGGGCCATGTTGCAGGGCGTCCCAGATCACCTGCCCGGTGCTCGCCAGGACCAGACGGGGGACACGACCGACGCGAGCAGCTTCGAGCACTTGGTAAGTGCCGACGATGTTGTTGGGCAGCAGGGCATCCAGGAAGTTGTCCTGGTCGTGAGGAGGCTCCGGGCGGGGGAAATGGGCGTCGTCGGGCGTGGCGGCCAGATGGATGATCACATCCTGCCCGCGCGCGGCGGTCGTGATGGCGGATCCATCGGTGAGCGAGGCCAGCACCTGGGCCGACTCCGGCAGGTGTGGCGTCGGCCGCTGATCGAAGCCCGTGACCGTGTGGCCCGCGTCCAGGAGCGCCTGCACGGCCGCCTGTCCGATCCGTCCGGCCGACCCAGTCACCAGCACACGCTTACCCTGACTCATGCCACGTCGCCTCCACGCCCCGCGGTCCGGGAGTTCACTTGCATCCCGGGATTCTAAGGGAAGGGCTGGCCAAGGCGTGAAGGAATTCGTGGCCGGTCGCGTCGGAGCTGCTCGGCGACACGTTCGCTTGAGTCACTGGCCCAGGCCCGCCTTCTCGGCCTGCCACTTCTGGACCTGATCGGGCTTTTCCCAGGCAGTGTAAAGCTCGATGAGGCCGTCGCACATCATCCCCAGCATCCTGGCGTTGGGCGGGCTCCGGTCCTTGAGTTGGCCATGCATTTTGAGGAGAAGCGACTCGGCGTCGGCTTGGCGCTGTTGCTGAATCAGGTTCCTGGCCAGGCCGAGGGCGGCGTTTGGGGCAGCCTCGGCGTCGGTCGCCGTCCGTTGCTCGGCGATGCCGAGCCACTTCCGCCAGTAGCTCTCGGCCTCGGTCCAGCGGCCAAGCGCTTCCAGGCACTGGGCGGTCTCCGTCAGGAGCCGGCCCGAGTGCGGCGGCGTGAACCGATGCTCCTCGACCATGGCGGCGGCCTCCACGAGCAGCGGCAGCGCTTCCCCAGGCTGTCCGACCTGACGCTGGACATGGGCGAAGTTGAGCAGGGCGCCGAGCGTGTCGGCGTGGGTGGGACCGAGGAGCGCGCGGCGGCGCTGGTAGGCCTCGGCGAACAGGGGGGCGGCATCGGCAGGGCGGCCCACGTTGCCGTAGCAGATCGCCAGACTGTTCATGCTGTCGAGCGTGTCGGGATGGTCGGCCCCGAGCTTGGCCCGCCGTCGCTTGAGGGTTTGCTCGTGTCGTTCGATGGCCTTGTCCCACTGCCCGAGCGCTTCGTGGGTGGAGGCCAGGTTGTGCATGCCGCTGAGGGTGTCGGGATGATCGTCACCGAGCCGGTAACGCTGCCGTTCGAGGGTTTCCTGGCGGAGCGGGAGCGCGTCGGCATGCCGACCCAGGGCCGCATAGGAGACGGCCAGGTTGTGCATGCTCTGGAGCGTCGTGGGATGGTCCGGTCCGAGCTTGGCCCGGCGGCGCTCCAGGGTTTCCTGGCGGAGGTCCAAGGCCTCGGCCTGCCGCCCCAGGACCGCGAGGACCTCGGACAGCGTGTTCATGCCCATGAGCGTGTTGGGGTGGTTGGGGCCGAGCTTCGACTTGCAGAGGGGCAAGGCCTCTTCCATGAGGACCAGGGCATCGGCGGCGCGTCCGATGACCACGTAGCTCAGAGCCAGGTTGTTCATGGTGACCAGCGTTTCCGGGTGGTCGGGGTCGAGTTGCCGGCGGCGCTCCACGAGGACTTCCTCCAAGAGGGCGACGGCCAGGTCGTGCCGACCCCGAGCGCCATGGCACATGGCCAGGTTGTTCATGCTCTGCAGGGTGGCCAGGTGCGTGGGGCCGAAGGTCGTCCGGTGCCGGGCCAGCGACTCCTCGAAGAGGGCCTGGGCTTCGGCTTGCCGGCCGTTCGTGAAGTAGCTCACCGCCAGGTCCTTCATGGTGCCCAGCGTGGCGGGGTGATCGGGGCCATGGAGCGCTTCGGTCCGCTGCCGCCCCTCGACGCGCAGCTCAAGGGCTTCGGCGAGTCGACCCACTGCCTCGTAGCTCACCGCAAGTTCTTGCATGCTCCGCAAGGTGGTGGGATGGTCCGGTCCGAGGCGGGCTCGGTGGCTGCGAAAGAGTTCCTCCCGCAGCGGCAGGACTTCGGCATGTCGCCCGATATTGTGCTTCACGGTTGCGAGATTTCTCAGGGTCAAGATCGTATCCGGATGGTCGGGCCCGAGCGCCGTCTGGCGCAGGCGAAGCGTCTCCTCGAAGAGGGGCAGAGCCAGGTCATGCTGGCCGAGGGCGGCGTGGGCCCCGGCGACGGCATTCATGGCCATCAGCGTGTCGGGGTGCGCTGGCCCATGTTGCTCGGCATACAGGGCCCGTGCCCGTTCGCTCATTTCGAGAGTGATCCGCGGCTCACCCAGATACCAGAAGGACCGGCCCAGCGTGAGCCGTAGACGCGCCTCCACGAGCGGTTGCTCTTTGAAACTCTCCGCCAGGTGGGGGAGGCTGGCCTTGATCGCCTCGGCCATCTTGACGTCGTAGCCCAGGCCCCCGTCCTGCTCCTTGGGCCGGGCCAAGGCGAAGACCCGCTTATCGACGAAGTCCAGCACCGACTCGGTGACCTCCCGGGCCTGCCGCTCCTGGTCGGCCGCCTGGTTGGCCCGCTGTTCGTTCTGCTGGGCCCGCTCTTTCTCGGCGACGGCTTCCCTCTCGGCCAGGATGGCTCGGCTCATCTGCCAAACGCTGCCACCCAGACCGCCAAGCAGGACCCCCGTGAGCAGACTGGCTGAAGCGAGCAAGGCCTGCCGCCGCTTGCGCTGCTCCGCCGCCTGCACCTCGGCTCGGGTCTGGGCCAGTTCGGCGGCCCGGGCGCGCTCTTCCGCCTCGGCCCGCAGCCGGGCCACTGCCGCGGCCACGGCATTGCCGTCCGCCGGCCGGTCGTTCGGGTCCAAGGCCAGACAGCTTTTGCACAGGGCGACGACGCTCGGCTCCGCGCCACTGGCAGCGAGCCGGGCAAAGGCCGCCTCGGTCTGGCACCGCATGGCCGCCACGCGCACCGCCCAGCCGTCCCGCCCGGCATAGGGAGGTTCACCCGTAAGCATCGAACAGAGCACCGCCCCCAGGCCGAAGACGTCGCTGCGGGGGCCGACCTTGTCGAGTTCGCCGGCCGCCTGCTCGGGGGGCATGAAGGCCGGCGTGCCGAGTATGCTGCCCGCTTCCGTCTGATGCTCGGTCTCGCTGCGGGGGGTGCGAATCTGCGTCGGCTCGTGGGAGACCATGGGATCGGTCGCGCCGGGCCAAGAGCCATCATGCGGCCCCAGCAGCTTGGCCAACCCCCAGTCCATCACCTGAACTTCGCCAAAGGCCCCGACCATGACGTTGGCCGGCTTCAGATCGCGGTGGATGACCTGATGGGCATGAGCGTAGCCGACAGCCTGGGCGATGGCCTCGAAGATCGCCAGCTTGTTCTGGGGCATGGCGGGGCTGCGGAGGAGCTGGTCCAGGGTCTGGCCGCGAATGAGCTTCATGGCGAGGAAGGGCCGGCCGTCGGCGAGGGTTCCCACCTGGTAGATCGGGGGGATGCCGGGATGCTGAAGCTGGGCGGTGATCTGGGCTTCCGCCAGGAAACGCTGGGCGGCACTGGGGTCGGACCGATACCGCTCCTGGATCATCTTGACGGCCACGGTGCGGTTGAGGGTCAGGTCGTGGGCCAGGTAAACGACGCCCATGCCGCCTCGGGCCACTTCGCGCTCGATGCAGAAGCCGGGGAGGGCAGGCATGCCGGGCAAGGGGACGCCGGTCTGGGCTGCGGTCAAGAGGACGTCGGCCGATGCGGCTGCATCCGTGTCCGGGCGGCGCTCGGTGGGTGTGAAATCGGTCATGGGCGGCACCTCTGGTGTCCATCAAGCCTACCGCACTTGGGAGTGAGGTACAAGCAACCAGAGGAAGGCGGCGAGGGATGTCGGGGCAGCGCTTGAGGCGGCCGCGCCCATCACTTCGCCTCCGCGCCCCGAAGTTCGGGAGTTAGAATGAACGGAAGGAGGCACGGGCAGCGCAGGTTTCAGGCTTGAGGGATGCCGTGACTGATTCGGAAGCTCGGCTTTTGATGCAAGAGGCGGACCAACTGCGAGACGCAGGTCAGAGCCATGAAGCCCGGCAGCGGATCGCCGCCGCGCTGCGGAGCGACCCGCACCCGCTGCTCAGGGCCTACTTCGATGCCCACTTTCCGCTCGCCCGCCCCTGCCGCGACCGGCTCCAGGCCCTCGAGACCCGTTCCGATCCGTCCGCGGTGGCGGCGGCCTTACGCAAGCTCGGGCGCGGCTCCGACCCCCGCTTCATCGACCCCGCTCTGGCGGCACTGGAATGGCTCGCTGTAACCGGCCAGGCCACCCATGGCCTCTGCGTGCGGCTCTGGTTCTGGCTGCCGGACGAAGTCCGCGGGCAACTCGACCCCTGGCTGAAGCGGCTGGAGGAACTCGGTGCCGTGGACGTGGAGGAACTGCGGCGGGGCATGTCGCCCGGCGGCTAGGAGACGCCCGCGGGCTCTGCGGTCGGGCTGCCCGTCCGGCTGGGGGGCGTCGGCTCGGGTTCGCTCGCCGGCTCCTGGAGAGGCAGCCGCCCGGTTCGGAGCAGCTCGTCGATCTCGTCGCGGTTGAGCTCCTCACGCTGTAAGAGCGCCTCGACAAGCAGGTCCAGTTCGTGGCGATGATCGCTGAGGATGGCGAAGGCCCGCTCCTCGGCCCGACGCAAGATGGCCCGGACCTCTTCATCAATGAGTTGGGCCGTGCCTTCGCTGTAATCCTGGGACTGCTGGATTTCCTTACCCAGGAAGACGTGCTCCTCGCCGACCCGGTAGGCGACGGGACCAACCTTGTCGCTCATGCCCCAATGGGTGACCATGAGCCGGGCGATGCGGGTGGCCTGCTTGAGGTCGCTCTCGGCGCCGGAGTAAGTCTGGTTGTAGACGAGGCGGTCGGCGGCCCGGCCCCCCAGAGCCGCCACCAACCGGGCGAAGAAGAACTCCTCGCTGTGGTGATGCCGGTCTTCCTCGGGGATGGTCACGTTCACGCCCAGGGCCTGGCCGCGCGGGATGATGGAGACCTTGTGCGGCCGGTCGGAGTTGGGCTGATGCCAGGTCACCAGAGCATGGCCGGCCTCGTGAAAGGCGGTGCGGCGCTTCTCGTCCTCGGAGAGGAGTTCCTCGCGGCGGCTGCCGATCATGACGCGGTCGGCGGCGGCCTCGAAGTCCCGCCGTTCGATCTTGTTCTTGTTCTGGCGGGTGGCGATCAGGGCCGCCTCGTTGGCCAAGTTGCGCAGGTCGGCCCCGGTCATGCCGATCATCGCCCGGGCGATCATTTCGAGATTGACGTCGTCGGCGAGGGGCTTGTCCCGCGTGTGGACCTTGAGGATCGCCATGCGGCCTTGCCAAGTGGGCCGGTCGATGGTGATGTGGCGATCGAAGCGGCCGGGCCGGAGCAGGGCCGGGTCGAGGACGTCGGGGCGGTTGGTCGCCGCCAGGACGATGACGGACTCCGTGGGCAAGAAGCCGTCCATCTCGCTGAGGATCTGGTTGAGGGTCTGTTCCCGTTCGTCGTGGCCGCCGCCCAGTCCGGCCCCGCGGACGCGGCCCACGGCATCGATCTCGTCAATGAAGAGAATGCAGGGGGCGTTTTCCCGTGCGGTCTTGAAGAGATCGCGGACGCGGCTGGCGCCGACGCCGACGAACATCTGGATGAACTCGGAACCGCCGATGCTGAAGAAGGGGACGCCTGCCTCGCCGGCCGTAGCCCGGGCGA
>CALLZJ010000399.1 GCA_937858435.1 uncultured bacterium | reverse complement strand
CCCGGCATGCCCTCGTCATGGCCACGCGGCTGGCCCCCCTGCTCCGCTTCTACCAAGTCTTGCTTTGGCCGGTGGCCTGGCCCAGCGCCAAGATGCTGGACTACTGGATCGGGCCCGAAGGCACCCCGTGGTTTCGCGAAGCTGAGCTACGCGAGGTGCTTCACCATCACGCCCGCAGCCCCGAGTCGGAAGTGGGTCGACTCGAAGCCCTGGGGGCCATCAACTTTCTCGCCCTCGACGACATCCTGGTCGGCGATGAAGGCGAACCCCTCGATCCACTTAGCGTCATCCCGCTGCCCATGCGTCATGGGATGCCGGTCTTTCCCGAGATCGAGCGCTCTCCCGACGATTCCTTCTTGAAGCAACTCGAAGCCTCGGGCCGCAAGTGGGTCGTGTTCACGGACGAAGCCGGTCAGCCCCGGTTCGTCGTCGACGCCCATGGATTCCTCCGCGACGCCCTCTTCGCCGAGTCGTTCACACCCGCCGCCTTTTGCCACCGTCCGCTCGTCGTCCGCGATCCCAAGCAGCCGCTGGGACGGGTCCTCGATCGACTGACCGTCCGGCCGGAACGGCCTGACGACGACGTGATCGACCAGGACCTCATCCTGGTCTGGACGCCGACGATGCAGCGCATCATCACGGGCTCGGACCTCCTGGGCCGCCTGCTCCGCGGCATCGCCCGCGTGGTGTGACTTCCGCGAACGGCTTGCGCGGGTCTTCACCCTAGTAGCCTTCCCGGTATACTGGCCTAGCGTTGCCGGGCTGAAACGATGCCCCCTGGCTTGACTGCGCGCCTCATTCACGGGGGCGCGCCGGCAGGCTCGGAATCGATCGCCATGACCCACGCCTGACTCGACCGCGCAAGCAGACCGAGCCAGCGCCCAGATCGGAAAGGACGCGCATGAACCCTGGATGGCTGGTTCTGCTGGCGGACTCGGCTGGCAGCTCAGGTGACAAGCCTTGGCTGCCGATGATCGTCCTGGGCGCGATCATGACCGTGACCTACTTCTTCATCGCCTTCGAGTGGCTGCACAAGAGCCTGGCGGCCATGCTCGGAGCCATTGCCGCCGTCGCCGCCGCCATGGCCTTCGGCGTCTTCCGCGAAGAAGGAGGCCACACGCCCTATGACCGCGCCGTCCACGACATCATCGGCCATGACATCGGCGTCATCGGCGTGCTGGTGGGCACCTCAGTGCTCGTCGACGTGGCCAGCCGCTCGGGTCTCTTCCACTTCCTGGCCATCAAGCTTGTCAAACAGACCCGCGGCGACCCCCTCCGGCTCCATACCTTCATCGCCATCGCCACGGTCTTATTCGTCACCTTTCTGACGATCACGCCGGGCACCCTCATCATGGTGTCCCTCGTGCTGGTCGTGACGAGAGAGTTGGAGCTGGACCCCAAACCCTACGTGCTCACTGTGGCCATATGTGCCAACTCCGGGGCGCTGATGACTTTCGCCTCAGGCATTTGCACTCTGATGTTGGGCACGGCTGGCAACCTGCCCTACATGCACTTCTTCCGGGTCTCCACGCCGATGGCGATCTTGTCCGCTATCCTGGCGACCATTTACCTCCGCCGTTTCTATCGGTCCTCGCTCGATGTGCCGGGCGATCCGGAAGAGCGGGCCCGCAAAGTGGCCGCGTTCGATGAGTGGGCCCTGGTCAAGGACCGTGGCCTCTTCTACCGCTGTGCCTTCATCCTGGGAGGCACGATCGTGGGCTTCGCGTCGGCCCAGCAGCTCGGCGTCGGGATCGACTTCATCGCCTTCTGCGGCGGCACGGCGGCTCTCTTGCTCTCTGGCTATTCAACCGATGAGGCGATCAAGAAAGTCAACTGGTCAGTCGTACTCTTCTTCGTTGGGTTGTTCGTGATCATCGGCTCCGTCCAGGAGAGCGGGCTGCTCGACTGGCAGGCCCGCCAGATGATCGCACTGGCGGGCGGCAGTCCCGTCGTCACGATGCTCCTGGTAGCGACTTTCGTGCTCGCACTCTCGGGCATCGTGGACAATATCCCCGTGGCAGCCACGCTCATCCCCATCGTCCGGGCCATGGAGCAACAGGGCATCCCAGCCGAACCGCTCTGGTGGGCCCTGGTGCTGGCGGCCAACCTGGGCGGCAACTCAACGCCGGTTGGGAGTATCAGCTCCGTCATTGCCCTGCATGCACTTGAGAAGGAGCGGGGCGTGAAGGTCTCCTGGGGCGAATACCTCAAGGTGGGCGGCATGATTACCGTGCTCCAGACCGTGCTGGTGCTGATCTATCTGTCGCTCTTCGCGTACTTCGATCTGTTCCCCACTCGCTAGGCGGGAGATAAGTCATGCCGCAACGTGACGAAGCTGACATGACGGAAGACCTGAGCTTGTTCGAGACCGCGGTGCATGCCCGGCCGGTCAAGCTGCAGGAGCCCGCGCTCGACGTCGTGATCGTGGCCCTGGACGGTTCGAACCAGGATGGGACCGCTCGGGCCGTTGCGACCGCTCTGGCCGAGCGGGTCGGCGCCCGGGTGGAGGAGCACTCGGCGGCCCAGACCGCGGCCGACGTGCAGCAGTATTGTCACATCCACCAGGGCAGCCTGGTGGTCGTGCCGGCTCCGTTCGGCACCGACCGGAGCGACCTACGCGATGAGAGCCTGGGCTCGGTCGTCGATATGCTGCTCATGGAGTGTCCCGTCCCGCTGCTGTGCGTTCGGGACGTGCTTGACGGCGAGGCGGTGAAGGCAGTCGTCAAGAACCTGTTGATCCCGCTGCACGTGCCCGACGAGGGGGCCACGCGGGCTGCCAGTTGGGCCCTCAAGCTGCTGGCGCGAGGCGGCCGGCTCGACTTGCTCGCGGTGGCCGATCTGGATGTGATCGGAGAGGCCCAGAAGCTGCTCGGGAAGGCCATCGCCACGGAAGCAACGGAGACCGAAGCCTTGGGACTGGCGGCCATTAAGGAGTTTGGCAACCTGATCGGCCCGGTCCAAAAGCGCGGCGAGTCGCTGGGACTCACGGTGCACGTTGAATCGCGAGTGGGACGCGGCAGTCAGGTGGTGCTCGAATCCGCCAACGCCAGCCCACGTCTCCTTGTGACCTCGGCCCCCAAGGACCACACGGCCCCTGCCTTCCATCGGGCGATGGACCTGGTCCTTGGCTCCCGCGGCCCGGTGCTGGTCGTGTAGCGACGACGCACCGCGGCTTGAGCGTGCCCTAGCTGGGATCCCGGTCGGGATCGTCCATCTTGGGCTCGCCGTTGTCGTCGTCGGGCTTCGCCTGGGGCTTGGGTGCCGGTCCCTTGGACTCGAAGGGCTGCCGGTAGTCGGTCGGCTTGGCGGCAGCCGGATCGCGATCCCGCAAGCACATCACCAGACCATCATCGTTGGCAAGCACCAGGCGATCGGTATCGGCATTGGAGATCATGTGGGCGAATTCACTGGCGTTCCACTCGGCGAGGATGACGCCGCGCTGGCGGTCGATGGCCAGTAGACGCTTGGCTTCGTCGCGGGCAAATACGAGGCGCTGGCTGGCGGCGAGAAACTGGGAGGCCCGTCGCAGCCGCCAGCGGGGCGAACCCGACACCCGGTCGAGACTGTAGAGGCCGTCCAGCGTCCCCACCACGAAGACATCGGGGCCGACAACCATGGGCTGCCGGTCGATGGGGCTGGAAGTGAGGAAGCGCCAGCGTGGGGCCAGGCCGCCTGCCATGATCTCGAAGGACATGACGCTATGGTCGCGGGAGGCCACGAAGAAGTAATCGCCGGCCGCGGTGAGCGGGGCCACGATGGGAGCGGCCACGGCGGAGCGATCGGCCAGGCGTCTCTTCTCGTTCTCGAAGCTGAACAGTTGCCCGGCGCCGTCGGCAAAGACGATGTGATTCGGGAACGAGGCCGGGGGCTCTTGGGCCGGCGATTCCATCCGGAACGACCAAATGAAATAGGGGGCCTTGAGCGTGGCAGGCCCAGGCATCCCATACCCCGTGCCGGTGGGTGTGCCGCGGGTGGCGATAGCTTCGGCAACCTGCCGCTTCGGCATGGGCAGCAGGTACGAGTGCATCCGCCCATCCGAGGTGGCGATGTACAAGTGGCCGTCGTCGAGAGCGGGGAAAGTGCTCAGGACGCCAGGCACTTCGAGAACCCACTCCTGCATGCCATTGATGCGATCGTAGCCCAGGATCTTACCGCCGACGTAGCAAGCGAAGATGTAGCTGTTGGCGGCAAGGGGAAAGTGCAAGGGGGCGACGTGGTCCGTGCGCCGCACCGTCCATTGGTTGGCACCCGTCTCCGCGTCCAAGCAGGAGAGGGTCCCGCCGCGCGTCTGGGTAACGATCTGGTTACCGAACACCTGGACGGAGACGAGGTGATCGCCGCGGCCAGCCACGCCGACGTAGGCGTGCCACATCTTGGTCAGCCCCAGGGGGGCAAGCGTGGCCTCGGAGGGCGGAATGGGCCGGGTCAGCACCCGGGCCGGCTCCGCAGGCGCGTTCGATCCCAGGGCGGATACGACGACCCCGGCCAGCAGCAACACCAAGCAACGCAAACAGCGCATGACTCATCCCCCCGAAAAGCGCAGCCCCGACCGATTCTCGGGACTCGACCCCCTTCAGCCTACCAGGAGCCTGCCCTGCGTTTCAACGGTCCGCCCGGTGGATTGACGCATCAGTCCGCCGTTTCGACCGGAAGAACTGGCTTAAAACGTCGGCGCAGCGGTCGGACAAGGTGCCCGCCACGACCTGCACCCGGTGGTTGAGGCGAGGGTCGGAAGTGATCTGGTAGAGCGAATGGCAGGCCCCGGCCTTGGGGTCAGTGGCTCCGTAGACGATCATGGGCAGCCGGGCCTGGACGATGGCACCCGCACACATGGGGCACGGTTCCAGCGTGACATAAAGCAGGCAGCGATGCAGCCGCCAGGTGCCGAGCGCGGCGGCCGCTTGCGTCAGGGCCAGCATCTCGGCATGGGCCGTGGGGTCTTGCAACATTTCCCGCTGGTTGCCAGCCCGAGCCACAACGCCCTGGTCCAGGCTCACAATGACGCAGCCGACAGGGACTTCGTCGGCGGCACCGGCCTCTGCCGCCGCCTCGAGGGCCATTTCCATGTGATAGGCATGCAGCGGATGACTCGGGTCGGCCCAGAGCGGCCCTTGCTCGGGGTCGAGGTCGAGCCAGTTCATGGAGCGGCCCCGGCCCGTGCCGCCGCTTCCGCCTCGCGCAGGGCCCGCAGAGCGTTGCCCCCCAGAATCTTCAAGATCGCTTCCCGGCTATAGCCTCGGTTGAGAAGCTCCTGGGTGATGAGCGGGTAGCAGGAAACGTCCTCGAGTTGCTCGGGGACCGTCGAGATGCCGTCGTAGTCCGAGCCCAGGCCCACGTGGTCGACGCCGGCCACCTTGACGATGTGATCGATATGGTCGACCAGGATATGGATGTTGCCGCGCGGGAAGGGATTTTCCTTCACCCATTGAGTCATGGCGGCATTGAACTCCGTGTCATTGGGGTACCGTTCACGCAGCTCCCGGCCTACGCGGAAGATCTCCTGGGTCGCCCGGGCTCCTTCCGGCACGATGAAGCCCGAGTAGAATTTGACCATGATCACGCCGCCATTCTCCTTCACCAGCCGGAGCACGTCGTCGGGGATATTGCGGGCATGCTGGGCCAGGGCGTAAGCGGAGGAGTGAGACGCAATGACCGGGGCCCGGGTCACGCGGAGCACGTGCTTCATGACGGCGGGCGAGACGTGGCTGATGTCGACGAGCATGCCCAGCCGGTTCATCTCGCGGACGACCTCCTCGCCGAACGGCGACAAACCATTGAGGCGCGGCTGGTCGGTGGCGGAGTCGGCCCAATCGACGTTCTCGGAGTGAGTGAGCGTCATGTAGCGGACGCCCAGTTCGTAGTAGATGCGTAGGACGCCGATCGAGTTGTCGATCGAATGGCCGCCTTCGACGCCGATCAGCGAGGCGATCTTGCCTTCGGCCCGAAGGCGGACGATGTCGTCCGCGGTGCCGGCCATGGCAAACGTGTCGGGATAGGTGGCGACCAGGCGGTGGATGAGGTCGATCTGTTCGAGGGTTTCCCGGATGGCCGTTCCTTTGCGGGCGGAGGATGAAGGCACGAAGGCAGACCAGAACTGCGCCCCCACGCCGCCCTGCCGCAGCCGGGGGATGTCGGTATGGAAGTCCTTCTGATGCTGGCGCAGATCGAAGTGCCTGAGGGCCAGGTCGTTCTTCATGCGATAACGGAAGGGCAGGTCATTGTGGCCATCGATGACCAGCGCCTCGGCATGCAGCTTGCGAGCCGCATCGGTGAGGACGACGCGGCCACGCGGCCGGGCCGGCCGATCATCGGCCGAAATCCGCCACAGTCCGCTGACCCAGACCGCGAAGGTGACGATCATGACAACCAGCGGGCCGGGAGAGGAGGTCACGGCAATTCCTCTATCGCAGAAGGGAAGGTTGGCCGTATTATACGCCGGCACGGTGGATGCCAACCGCCTCTGGAGGAATCCCATGTCCGTTTCCGCTGCCGAAGCTGCCGCTCTCCACCAGGCGGCACGCCAGATGCGCCGGCGCTGGCACGCCTGGCAAGACGAGCAGGTCTTTCCCCATCTCGACCAGGCCCGGTTGTGGCCCGTCGGACCGGCGGGTCTATTCGCCGCGGCCGAGTTGCATGCACCCGCACCGGATCGCCTGCATCTGATCGCGCTGGAAAGTCTCGGCCAGGATCAGGAGCATCTGGCTTACTTCGGCGAATTGCGGGCGGCGGCGCTCGGTCTGCTCGCCTCGGCCGCCACGCCGGGCCACTTGCTGACGATGCTCAACGAACTCTTGCCCTTCGCCGAGGCCGTCCCCGTCGCCGCGGCCTGGGCGGCCGTCTGGGACGCGGCTGAGGAAATGCTCGTCTGGTCAGCGGCGGGCTGGGGTGCGGCCTTTAGACTGCCACGCGACGCCCCCTGGCAACGTCTGGCAGGCATGGGGCCAATCCTGGGGCTCCTACCGAACGCCCACTATGAGGAACATCAACTCAACTGGAGGCCCGGCGAGCGGCTTTTCATCGGCAGCCTGGCCTACTGCCTCCAGACGGATGAGCCGGGGCCGACGCCGCCCGTCTCTTGCCCGCCTGGCAGGTTCGAACTGGAAGTCTGGCTGCATGAGCATCGGGGCGACTCCCCCCGTGCCCTGATCATGAGCTTGTCCGATGCCTGGGCGAGTAGCGGTGCCGCCCCGGCAGCGCCGTTCGCCTGGACGCTGGAAGCTCGGCCAAGCTGACGCCGCTAGTCGGGAGTGCGGTCGCGTCTGAGGATGAGCAGGATTTCGCTGCCGGCCGTGACGGCGAAGGCAGCCGGCCGCGCGGCATCGCCCTGCACCTCGTAGCACAACTTGAGCGTGTCGTCCTTCAGCTCGTAAATGCCGCGAGCTACCCGCTGGTTCTTGGTGAGATTGATGTGACGGGGCGACGTCGTCGGATCGAGATCGACGACCAGTTGCGACCGCTCCTCGCCCTGAACGATGGTCAAGACGCCGTCGGCAATGGTGATCCGCGTCCGCTTCTGCACGTCGGCTGGCCAACTGCCGCCCACGACGAGCCAGACGCCAGCGAGCTGCTTCTGCTCGGCGGCGACCAGTTCCGCCGGCGGCCCGGAGGTGGAGAGGATCGCGACCAGTACAAGTGGCGGCAGCAGCAGCATACGGACTCCTTCCCGTGATGCGAAACGAGGTCCCTACAGTCTACCATGCACGAATTCGGCGTCAATGTGACTCGGCCCCACGTCGATAGCCACGGCCCAGTCGACCGCTATTTCCACCCGCAAGCGACTCCGGCCAGTCGACCGCCCCATAGAACAGCAGCAGCCTTCGGAGTCGCCCCCTCATGAAGATCGTCACCCGGCAAGACCTGCGCGAATGGTTCGACGAGGCCGAGGACCTGGCCGAGTTTATTCGTGGCATGGGACCGGCCGGAACGGACTCTGACGTGCTGGGGCCCGACATCGACTTGCCCCTGCACCTGCAGTACATCGTTCGGAAGCGTGCTGCCGAGCAACCCGGGCCCGTCCGAGCCAATGACTTCGCCTCGATTCCTTACTACAGCCTCTGCCTCGGCCTCTTTCTCCCCCTCTCGAGCCAGGCACCGGAGCGCGTCGCCGCCCTGTTCGGCATCCAATGGCAACCTCCGGCTCTGACCCATGAAGAAATCGTGCGGCAGTTCTTCGCCAAGAACGTTGGGCTCACCTTCGTGCAGAAGCTGGGCTGCGTACTTGGCGATCCCTTCCTTGGAGAGAAGAGCACGGTCCGGCGCACGTCGCTGCTACGCTTGCTGGCCAGCGTCACGCTGGTCCCCCGCCGCGGGCTGCCCGCCCGGCTGCCCCCCCGGGGCGAGGTGGCCCCCTTGTTCGCTGAGTCCGCCCCGCAGCGCCGGACCGAACCGCCGCTCACGGCTGCCGAGGTCCTCGAAACGCTGCGGATCGTGCCGGAGCATGCTACGCTCATCAAGTTCGAGATTCTCCGCTCACTCCTGGGCCGATGTGGCAAGCTCGAGGCTTACTTCCTGGCCAAGCTCCTGCTCCGCAAGGCGGGGTTTGGCTTCGACTACCAGGGCCCCCTGCTCGCCCGGCTCCTGGCTGAGCGCTTCGGCGCCCCCGCTGAACTCGTCGAAAACGCCATGGCCCTGACCGATCCCCTCCAGGTCGCCCGGATCCTTGAGTCCGAAGGGTTGGCCGGGCTGCGGCAGATTCAACTCCAGCCACTGTCGCCGGTCCGCCCGGCCCTGGCTGGCGGCCGAGCGACCGACATCCGGAACTTCCCCGTCTGGGTCGAACGCAAGTACGATGGCGTCCGCTTGCTTCTGCATAAGTCCACCGACGCGAGCGGTGCCGTGCTCTGCGGGGCTTATACCCGCAATCGGCACGACTGGATCGAACTCATCCCGGGTCTGTCGGCAACCATCCGCGCACTGCCAGCTCGGACCGCCATCGTTGACGGCGAACTGTACGGTTTCGTGGCCGACATCGAAGGAGCACGGCCAGCCTCCGTCTACGAGGTGCATGCCTTCCTGCACGCCCCTGGGGCTCGGCCCGTGCAGCTTCGCTTTGCCGCCTTCGACCTGCTCTATCTGAATGGCCAAGACCTGACCGGCCAGCCGCTCTCGCATCGGCGGCATGCTCTTACGCAACTGTTGACAACGGTGGCGGGCTGGCCGCTGCCCATTCCGCTGCAACTGACCGAAGGCCAACTCGTCGAGTCCGCCACGGAACTCAATCGCCTGTTCCACCACTTCCGGGCTCAGGGGTACGAGGGCATCATTGCCAAGAACCTGGCGGGGCCCTATCGGCTGGCGGCCCGCGATCCCGAATGGGCCAAGCGCAAGCCGGAAATCACACTCGACCTGGTTCTCCTGGGGGCTGTCTTTGCCGTCACCTCGAAGGAGCATGCCGGGCTGTTCGGTTCCTACGTGATTGGAGCCCGGACGGTATTGGGCGGCTTCGAGATCGTCGGCGACGTGGCGGGGGTCGACCAGGAACGTGACCGCCAGCTCCAGGCCGAGCTGATGCGGCAAGGGCTGCTCACGGGCCGCCGCATCGAGCGGCCCAGCGCCACCGGTACGCGGCCGGGGCTGGAGCTGACGCCTGCCATCGTCGTCACCGTGCGCTTCGAGGGGATCATCCGCGATCAGACCACGGGCCAGCTCAGCCTGCGCGACCCGAAGATCGCCGAGATTCGGCTGGACAAGACAGCCCATGAGGCTGACGAAGTGGTCCGTCTGGAGCAACTCTACCTAGATGCCCGGCTAAGCTGACCGAACGCGGCAGCCGGGCCATGGGTCCTTAGGTTGGCGCCCGCTGCCGCGGCGCGGCGGCCCAAAGTTGGCTATTGACGGCCCGTCCCGGTCAGCTACAGTCAAGAAAGAGCCGAAGTGGCGGAATGGCAGACGCGACGGATTCAAAATCCGTTTCCCCTCGGGGAGTGTGGGTTCAAGTCCCTCCTTCGGCACTCGCACTGATTCAGGGCCATTGGCCATCTTGCCGCCCATCACAGCTTCGTTTCCGAATTGGATAAGCCCTCTCTCGTCCGCCCGTTCTCCCATTCAAAACGATTGACATAGGTCAAGGGCTGGTGTCCAATCACGGCATGAGTACGCCGTCGGATTTGCCACCGACCCGAACGCTTCCGCCAGAGGCGACCCGACCGTCCGAGCCGCATGACATGCCCGCCACGGTGGCCACGGAAGGCCTGCCAACGCGGTTCGGCGATTTCGAACTGGAAGCCGAACTGGCCCGCGGCGGGATGGGAGGGGTCTATCGGGCGCGCCACGTTTCGCTTAATCGCCGGGTAGCGCTCAAGATGATTCTGGCGGGTCCCTTCGCCGCGCCTGCAGCCGCCCAGCGTTTTCGCATCGAGGCAGAGGCCGCGGCCGGGCTGGACCACCCCCATATCGTGCCGATCTACGAGATCGGCACTTGCGAGGGGAAGACCTACTTCACCATGAAACTGGTGGAAGGGGAAACGCTCGCCGCCCGCTTGCGGGCACTGACCGTTGAGCAGCGAACGGGGGAGACGCTACGGAGCCTGATTCGCATTCTGCTCCAAGTGGTGCAGGCCGTCGACTTCGCCCACCAGCGGGGCGTCATCCATCGCGACCTCAAACCGGCGAACATTCTGCTTGAGGGAGACAGTCAGACACCATATGTTGCCGACTTTGGCCTGGCCAAGCGGACGCCGATCGGCCTCGGCGAGACGGCAACGGCCGAGGACCTGACCGCAACCGGTGCCATATTGGGAACGCCCAATTACATGGCTCCGGAGCAGGCCAGCGGCACGGGCACAACCACCACGCAGACGGACGTCTACGCCCTTGGCGCAATCCTGTACGAAATATTGACGGGCCGACCGCCGCTCGTGGGCGGCAGCCCCGTGGCGACCCTGCTCAAAGTGCAGCAGGAGGATCCGCTTCCACCCAGTCAGGTTCGGCCGGGCGTCGACACGGGCCTGGCCGCGGTCGCGCTCCGCTGCTTGCACAAGGAGCCAGGTGAACGGTATCCCAATGCAACCGCTCTGGCCGCGGACCTCCGTGCCTGGCTCGCTGGTGAGCCACTCTCGGTTCGTCCGCCCAGGCTGGTCCAGATCGTGCGGCATTGGCTCAATCACCATCTGCGCGATGCCTTCTGGATTGGCATCGTCGGCGTCCTCGGAGGCGGCTTGGGCGTCTCTCTGAGCACCTTTGCGTGGATAGGCGGGTTGTTTCGTTCTGCCCAGACGGTGCTTGACCGCTTTCCATCCGTGGAAGCTCCCACTTGGCTGCGGCTCCTGGCCATGCCAGCGGAGTTGGACGCTGCTTCAGCCGTCTGGCCCCAGATGCTTGGGGCGATCGTTCTATCATGCCTCGGCCTCTTCCTTGGCTGGTTTGTGGACCTGACCCACGTGCAACGAGCCCTTCGGCACGGACTGGGCCTGGGCCTCATCACTGGTCTGGTCGTCGCTCTCGCCGTCGTGCCAGTGTTCGTTCTTTACGGCGTGGTAGGGATCGACCTGAAACTCGAGTTTGAACTGGTCGAAGGCTACTTTGAGCGATTCGGCAACGACGCCGAAAATAAACAGGTTCCCTTGAAGCGCTTGGACCTGTTCACGGTCCATCCGGAACTGCGCGAGTTCCAAGGCAAAGAAGCAGCCAACCAATACTTCGCCCTAAGAAATGTCGTCAAAGTGGTGCGCATTTTTGAAGGGGCCTGGGCCGCCCTGTTGCTCGCCATCGTTGTCTTTCCGTTCCTCTGCGTCGGTCAATGTTTGCTAGCAGGCCTAGTGTTTCGCCGATGCGACGGGAAGTTAAGGCGGGCACTCCTGTATGCCATCGTCGTCTTGCCGTGCGCCCATCTCCTGATTTATGGAGCATACTTCGTCATGAGTGGGATATACGGCGGGGTTGGAAGTTGCCCGGCCGATGGGGCCCCCCCCCTCTTTCCCGCAAAACCGCCCCCCCCCCCAAAGGCAACGACCTGAGAAACCTGGAAGGCGACAT
>CALLZJ010000398.1 GCA_937858435.1 uncultured bacterium | reverse complement strand
CAGGACGGCCAGCCCCAGCAGCGCCAGCGACAGTCCATTCCAAATGACCGCGGCTAGGCGGTAGTCGGCCACCGCCCCCCGCGGCAGACAGATCAGCACGGCCGCGGGTGGATGGGCATTGTAAATGATGTACCACTCGCGCTGTTGGCCCGGCTCCGGTTCCGCCAGTCCCAGATAGCGCGGCAAGGTGACTCGCTGATCGGCATAGACCGCAGCGCCCAGCCACCAGTTGCGGGCCGAGACCCACTCCTGGGCAAAGTCGATTGGCTCAGGATCGCGCACCAGCAGACTGTCGACGAAGCCCGGACCTTGCAGCGCCAGCAGGAGCAGGCCCATGAGCTGCCAGGCCCCCTTCAGCCAGATTGGCCACGGTTCGGACGACTTCATGCCGGACTCACGCGCCCCTGACGAATGAACCCAATTCCTTGCAACACGAACAATCCCAGAACAGCATAGAACTTCACGCCGATCAGCGTCAGCACCTGCCAGGGCTGGGCCACCACCTTGCCGAAGCCCGGCGGCACACTCCACGCCCAGAAGAACGCCGGATTCACCCACAACCCCACGAGCACCAGGGCGAACGCCAGCGCCATCCCCTTCCCCATCGGCTCCTGGGCCACCAGCCAGAGCGGCAAGAGCAGCAGCAGCAGGTAATGCTCCCAGGTGAAGGGCGAAACCAACAGCATGGCCGTGATCGTCAGCCCGAAGGCGGCATCCCGCTGCCGCGCTGTGGCCGCCCGGGCCCCGGCCCAGCCCGCCAGCCCCGTGAAGACCACCGCCCCCAGCAGCCAGACCCCCTTGGCCAGCCATGGGGCCGGCCAGAGCGGTGTCACCTGGGCCCCGGCCGAGCCGACGTCGAACAGGCGATTCGAAAAGCCCGCCAGCGACGCATTGAGCCAGTCGCTACGATACTCCCCGAGATGGGGCAGAAGGAAGCGCTGGTACTCTTCAAAAGCCTGGGTTCCGAACAGCCACCAGGCCACGAGGTTCCAGAGGCCAAACGCCAGCCCGCCCGCCACGATCCCCAGCCGGCGCCCCCGCACCGGGAGATAAAGAAAAGGGTGGCCCGGAAGCGCCTCCCCCGCCGCCGCGGTGCGGACCACCACCCCCGCCACGCCCCAGGCCTCACGCCGGCTGGCACGCCAGGCTAATGTGATCAAGAGCAACAAGAACAGATTCACCTGCGCATGGAGCACCTGGGCGAAGAGCGGACTGGCGAGCAGGGCCACCGCCACGCCCACTGCCAACCCGGCCCCGGGCCACGGGGGGCCAAGCTCCCGAGCGATCAGCCCCGCACTCACAACCAACATGCCCAGCGACAACAGATTCCAGACCAGGAACGCCTCGGGATAGCCGAGAAACGCCAGTGGCAAGGCCAGGAGCACCGAGGCGGGCGGATGAGTGCTCTGCCGGCCCAGGTGGCTCCGTACCGGATCGACCTCCAGGCCGAGGAACTCATGGGCCGACTCCACCAGCGGCGTGTAGATCGACCGTCCCGCCAGGTAGCAGCGGGCCGACGACCAGTCCTGGAAGAAGTCGAGGATGTGGCTGCGCGGCGGATAGGCGACGGCCACGAGCAACGGGCCAAACTGCAGCGCCCCCGCCAAGGCGAGCACCAGCCACGGGAGCGGCCCGAGCGCGGCAGCGCGGACCTCGGTGTTCGAAGCCGTCGAACCTGACGCCATGGGCGAGCCTTGCTGCTAGGTGCGGAAGGGCCGGAGCGCGGACTAAAGTCCGCGGCTACCACTCAGACGGCTACCATTCCGGATGCAACCACTCCGGTGGCAACCCCGACATCTTACACCATGGACCTTGGTTCTTCCTTGGGCTTCATCCCTTCAAGACCTTCGGGAAAACGGTTGCCACAACCGGGTTGTATACGTCTGTTCATTATGGTAGAGTACGGAGTTCGCCTGGGCGGTCAGGAGAGCGGAAGGGTGAAGTCCGACTGCGGCGCTGAGCCCGAAACCGGCGCCGGAAGGCGTGGCGTGGTCCAGAAACCCTGTGAAATGCGCGTGGAGCGCGCGTCCAAGAGCGCCAAACCCCCTCGTGGCGCCCCTCTGGCAAGCTCTGGCGCTAGCGCCCAGAAGCGTGGCGAGCCCTGGAGACCCCGTCGGCACGCTCAGGAACACAAGTCCACAGGCCCTGGAGGCCCCGTGGCGAGCCCTGGAGACCCCGTCGGCAGGCCCTGGAAGTGGATGATGACGAAATCGCAGGAGAATTGTCTGAACCCTTGGCCTGCACGCTGGCCGGACGCTCCGAACGCCGGTCGGCCTGCCGGAACCGTTCGGCGTAACCTGGGACCGCCTACCGCCGACGTCAACGCTCCGTGGAGGGTTAGCCATGCAAGCAACGTTACTCTTGGCCATGTTGCGGTTGGGCTTTCAAGGCTCCCCTCCCCAGGCGTCGGAAACTCTCGCCCCCGAGGTCCTTCGGCTTGCCCCCACTGCCTGGGCTGATTATCTCGAACGCCAGAAGGCGGCCGCCCGCCGCCTGCAAGTGACCTTCGCACTTGAGGTCAGGGATAGGGAGGGCGCCTTGCAGAGGAAGCGAGGAGGGGCAAGCAAGAGGTTGGGCGCGAATTCAGTGAGTATGTTTTTCACCGATGAGGAGAAGAACGGGAAAGCGACGGATTGGTCGCTGGATGGCGTCAACCGCAAGTATGCATTCCGATTGGTCCGGTCCGATCTCAACGGACCGTACATCGTCAGTGAGGTGCAGTTGCTCGCCGACCGCAGCCTTGCCCCGCGCTCGCCCCTGTTGGTCGACTCGGGCTTACGCGGACCAGGTTTGCTTATCCTTGGCGGCTATGTCGAGCTTCGGGGGTACGGTTGGCACGAACTCTTTACCGATCCTCAGTGCAAACTTGTTCTCGCCGGTGCCTCCCGAGACCCTGACCAGCCCCATATGGTGACGGTGACAGGCCGCTGCATATCCAGACATCGTCAAGAGCTGCGTTTCACAGCCACGTTTGATTCATCTTCCCGCCTTCGGCCTGCCGGAGCCTTACGGCGTGACCTGGGAGCGCCCCATACCCAGGTGGCTCTACGCGCTCATCTCCGCGGGGGTGCTGTTCGCCATCGTGGTGCTCGTGCACGGGAAGCGCCAGCTCGCAAGGCGCCCGGTGGCCTAGCGATCTTCCCCTCTTCCCTCGGGCTGGGCGGGTGGTTCGGAGCAACGAGTCCCCGGCCGCATTAAGCCTTCGTCAAAGCGAGTCACTCATCGGACTACCCGCATCGGCCCCGTCAACCCCTCTTCGAGCGGTTTTCTTGCCTGCCGACTTTCGGCTTTCATGGTTGCCCACATTTCATTGCTCCCACGCTTGGCAGCGTCTATGATGAAGCGGTCCTCATGAGGCGTCGCTGAGTGCCGGCCTGGCCTTGGCGGCGACTGGCTGATTTTGACCATCGGGAGGCGCGCCATGGGTTTGCCCTTGCTCGTCCAGTATTGCGAGTCCCTGGCAAGCCGCAAACGCGTGACTTCCCGGTCCATTGCTCGCTTTGTGGAAAAGGTCAAAGCCAAGTACACCGAAGGGACCCTGGCCCGGCTGCTCGAATACGAGGAGCCCCGCATCTCGCAGGCAGCCCTATTGGCGCTGCGCTTCGTCGGCACGATGGCGAGCACGCCGATGCTGGCCCAGTTCCTCGCTCACGACGATCCCGAAGTCCGGGGGCTGGCCGAGGCCGCCCTGTGGTCCATCTGGTTCCGGGCCGACTCCGAGGAGAGCGCTGCTGAGCTCCAGCGTCTGACTGAACTCATCGAACGCAAGGAACATGCCCGAGCGATGGCAGGGCTGAATCGGCTGATCGGCCAGAAGCCGAAGTTCGCCGAAGCCTACAATCAGCGGGCCATCCTCTTCTGGCGGCAGCACGATTTTGAAAGTTCCATTGCCGACTGCCAGCGGGTCCTCAAGCTCAATCCGTTCCACTTCGGAGCCCAGGCGGGACTGGCCCAATGCCTGCTCAGTTTGGATCGACCGGCCGAGGCACTCACGGCCTTCCGCAAGGCCCTGGCCATGAATCCCCATCTCGATGGCGTCGAGCGGAGCATCTATCGCCTCGAACGGCTCCTAGGACAAATGGACTAACTCCCGACCTTGGGTCAGATCGGTAAGGCAGGCAGAGTAGGCATTCACTCCGAGGCCCCGGGCGTCTGATCGGGCGCATGGGCTGCACTTTCCCCCGGCCACTTGGCCTTGCCCCTACTTCCCATGCTGGTATAAGTCAGACGTTCCGTCATGGAGGATGGACCGCATGGCCGTCTTGCCCGCCGCCGTTCGCTGCCGGCCTGTCCGGCATCTCGGCCGCCTCACCGCCACCACACCCTTGGTGTCGGTGGTGATTGTGAACTATCGGCGGTGGGAAGAAACCGCGGCCCTGGTCGATCAGCTTCTGGCGGCGCCCCACATCTATCGGGATCGCATCGAAGTCATCGTCATCGACAATGCCTCGCCCAATGATCCCTGTGAAGACTGGCTGCGGGGCAACGACCGCGTCACCTTCCGCCGGCTGCCGGAGAACCACGGCTTCGGGGCGGGGGTGAATGCCGGCGTCCGGCTCGCCAAGGCTCCGTGGGTGCTCGTTCTCAATCCCGACGTGATCCTCTGCGCGGGCTTCGTCGATCTGCTCTGTGCGGCCACACTCGACATCGGCGAGGATGCCAGCCAAGGGAAGCCCGTGGGCATCGTCGGCTTCCAACTGCGCAACCGCGACGGCAGCCGGCAACTGTCGACCGGCCTCTTCCCGTCGCTGACCCGCATGGTGGCGGGCCTGCTCCGACCTCGGCAGACGCGCAAGTATTTCGTGCCGTTCGGGACCGACCGCCAACGGGTGCCCTGGGTGACGGGAAGCTGCATGCTCATTCGATCGGCTTGCTTCTCCGCCGTGGATGGCTTCGACGAGGATTACTTCCTCTACTACGAAGACGTTGATCTGTGCCGGCGCGCTGAGGAGCATGGCTGGGCCGCCTGCTACGATCCGGCGGTGGAGGCGGGGCAGCTGGACCCGCTCCAGAATCGACCGCTCACGGCGACGATGCGGGCGGTGACCCGGCATGCTTCGTTGGTCTATTTCCACAAGCACCTGCCCGGCTGGCAAGTGCGGGGGCTGGCCCGGATCATCCTCGCCGAGGCCTGGATGCGGGAAGGGCTCGCCCGGCTCCGCGGTCGGACCGAAGAGGCCTGGACCTGCCGGCAGATGCGGCGCGCGTGCCGGGCGATCCTCGAGCGGCGACTCGATGCCGCCCGCTCGCACCTCGAAGCCGTGCTCGTCCGGGCCGGAATGCGCGCGGTCTGACCCCACTCTTCCACTTCGCTTCCTCTTCCTGACGTGGCTCCCATGCGGCTCAGCATCATCATTCCCAGTCATCACCGTGCCGACCTGCTGCACGCCTGTCTGGCGTCGATCACCCGTCATCGGCCGGTCGGCACTGAGGTCATCGTCGTGGACGATGGCTCGGCCCGCGGCGTGGTCGCCGCGACGGCAGACACCTGGCCCCATGTCGATATCGTGCGGCTGCCTCGCCAGGTCGGTTTCTGTGCGGCGGTCAACGCCGGGCTACGTGGAGCCACGGGAGCGGTGGTGCAGGTCCTGAACGATGATGCCGAAGTGTCGGCCGGCTGGGCGGAGCCGGCTTGGGAACGTCTGGCCGACCCTGCCATCGGCGCTGTCGCCCCGCTTGTTCTCTCCTGGCCGACGGGAGAAATCATCGACTCGGCCGGCGATCACTACTACCTGGGCGGGGTGGCTCGGAAGCGCGGCCATGGTCGGCCGCTGTGCAGCCAGACCCTGCAGGCCGGGCCCGTGTTCGGGGCTTGTGGCTGCGGAGCGTTCTACCGGCGGTCGGCCCTGGAACACATTGGCGGCTTTCCCGAGGACTTCACCGCCTACTTCGACGACGTCGACGTGGCCTTTCGGCTGCGCTGGGCCGGCTGGCAGGTCTGGTTCGAGCCGCGCTCGCGCCTCCTGCATCACGGCGCGGCCAGCCACGGCCGACGGCCCGACGATCGCCTACTCGCTCAGCAGTCCCGCAATGAAGAGCGGGTCTTCTGGCGGCATGTGCCCCTACGACTTTGGCCCCGGGCCGTGCCCCAACATCTGGCGGTGCTCGTGGGCAAGGCCTGGCAGCGCTGGCGCGAAGGTCGGCTGGGCCCGTTCCTGGCTGGCCGATGGGCGGCCTGGCGCGAAGTGCCCGCGGCCTGGAGCGAGCAGTATCGCCGAGCCACGCCCGCCGACGCCGGCGCCTGGTCCTGCCTCGACCCCACCTGGCCGGGCGCCTCAGCGCCGCAATCGGAGCCCGTGACATGAAGCTGGAACTCAGCGATCGGCAACAGATCGAGATCGACTACTGGCGCACGGCGGTGCATGAGCGGCCCGAAGCCCGCTCCGTGGACGCCATCGTGGCCAAGTGCTGCGAGGCTCAAGTCTTCCTCCTCGCGCTAGCCCGCTTCCAGTCCGACTTCCAGGGAGCGAGCAACATCCTCGAGATGGGTGCGGGACAGGGCTGGGCCTCGACCATCGTTAAGTCCCGCTGTCCGGCCGCCACGGTGATCGCTTCCGATATCAGCCCCTACGCCGTTCGTTCGGTGGGGAAATGGGAGCGGGTCTTCGGTGTGAGTCTGGACGGGGCCCTCGCCTGCCGAAGCTACGAGGCCCCGCTCGACGCCGGCAGCCAGGCCCTGATCTTCGCCTATGCCGCCGCTCATCACTTCGGAGCCCACCGCCGCACCCTAGCCGAGATGCAGCGCTTGCTCCGGCCTGGCGGTGTGGCCCTGTATCTGCATGAACCCGCCTGCCCGCCGTGGATCTATACCCGGGCCTATCAGCGCGTGAATCGCAACCGCCCGGAGGTGCCAGAGGACGTGCTGATCTATCCGAAGATCGTTGACCTGGCCAAGAAGCAAGGGCTGACGGCCGAGGTCCACTTCGCGCCGGTGACGCTCAATCGTCGGCCGGGTCCCTTCCTCTACTACTCCGTGCTCAGCAAGCTGCGGTTCCTGCAGTGCTGGCTGCCCTGCACCGCCCACTTCCGCTTCATGAAGCCACGCTGACGGCGCGGGGTCTACCCGCCGGCCGCGGCCTTGGCGGCGAGGTGCGGTTCGATCACGCTGACCCACAGCCAGCCGCCCCCGGCCAGCGCCCCCGCGAGCAATACCAGGAGCACGAACCGTCCCAACCAGCCGAACATGTTGAACAGGCTGCCCAATACCTGCAGCGCGAGTCCCACGCCCACCACGCCGCCGCTGACCATAATGACGTCCGCCGCTAGGGGCTGCCAGCGGGCCAACCACCAGCAAGCAAACTCGACAAGCTGGGCCAGGAGAACCAGCGGCGCCAGCAGCACGCGCAGCCAGACGGGATAGCTCGTCAGCGCGAAGATCAGCCCCGTGAGCAGGAAGAACATCGACAGGGAGAGCAGATGGGTGTGCGTATGCTGGGCGAGCCGTTCGACGGTGAAGCCCGCGGAGATCGGCGTCAGATACTTGGCCAGCCGCTCATAGGTGTCGAGGGGATACTTCACGGCCTGGGCGTCCACGCCCCCTTCCATGTGGCAGCGTAGACACCGGTCCCCCAGGATGCTCGCGACCTTGATGAACTGGACTCCCTCATCCTCAAAGGTGTAGTCGGCGGTCAAGGGCTGCCCCTTCAGTGCCTCGGGCAAGGCCCAGCGATCCTGGTCGAAGCTCTCTTCGGTCGCTCCGGCACGAATCCAGGCCAGGAGCGCCAGGCGTTCGCCTTCCCGCTCGGCTCGGGTCCGCTCCAGCTCGGCAGGAGGCAAGGCCGCCACGCGCCGCCAGTTGCCTGACTTCTCGAAGAAGGCCGCCTTCATCGACCCTTGGCCATTGAAGGGCTCGCTCTCGGGGGCTTCGAGCAGCCGCACGAGCGGAATGACGGGCGGCCCCCCGCCATAGATGTCGCGCACGTCCTTGCGTGTGGGTATGAGTGTGCCGGTCTTGCTGTGGGCGAAGTGAAGCTGGACGAGCGCCGACAGGTAGCCAAACCCACCGCCGATCAGGAACAGGGCCAACACGAGCCGGGCGGGCAGCGGCAAGTTGCGAAGCGACCAGGGCCTGTTATCATGAAGCTCCATGCAGTCCTCCTTGGGCTGTGGCTATTGTACCTGGCCCGGCGCGGCACTGCGATGCATACCCTTTTCATCACTGGCAAGCTCGCGGCCCCCGCGCTGCGGCAGGTCCTGGCGGAACTTCAGTCGCCGCTTCCCTTCCCGCATCAGATCGCTGTCCTCAATATCACCGTCGCCGCCCTCATGACGCCGGGTTGGGTCGCCCGCCATCTGCAAGTGCCGGATGAGATCGAACGCATCGTCGTCCCGGGAAACACCGCCGGAGAGTGGAACGAGTTGGCCGCCGCCACGGGCAAGCAGGTTGAACGGGGTCCGGCCGACCTGGGCGACTTGCCCGAGTGGCTCGGCACCGCCCGGCCCCGAGAGTACGGCAGCCACGACCTGGAGATCATTGCCGAGATCAACGGCGCACCACGGCTGGGCCTGGCCGAACTGGAGGCCCAAGCTTCTGACCTGATCACGGCCGGGGCCGACCTGATCGACCTGGGCTGCGAACCGGGCCACACCTGGAGTGAGATCGGCGATGCCGTCCGCTGCCTCCGTGATCGCGGCTGGCGGGTCTCGGTCGATAGCTTCAACCCTGCCGAAGTCGCGGCCGCCGTGCGGGCCGGGGCCGAACTCGTGCTCAGCGTCAACGGCAGTAACGTGGCGGCCGCCGCCGACTGGGGCTGTGAAGTTGTCGCCATCCCCGACGTGCCCCAGGAGTTGGACACGCTCGACGCCACGGTCGCGGCCTTGACCCGGCATGGTGTGCCCCATCGGCTCGACCCGATCCTCGAACCGATCGGCTTCGGCTTCGCCAATTCGCTGGGCCGGTATCTGGAAACACGGCGCTGCTTTCCCCAGCATGAAATCATGATGGGCGTGGGCAATCTGACCGAACTGACCGAGGTGGACTCGGCCGGTGTGAACGCCATCCTGGCGGGCTTCTGCCAGGAAGTCGGCATTCGCAGCGTGCTCACGACGGCCGTTGCCAACTGGGCCCGGGGCAGCATCCGTGAACTAGACGTGGCCCGCCGGCTCATGTTCCACGCCGTCCGCGCCCGGGTGCCGCCCAAAAAACTGGACGACCGTCTGGTGCAGCTCCGCGACCGCAAGGTACGGCAGCGCGGCACCACAGCCCTGGCGGACCTGGCCAGCCGCCTCACCGACCCGAACTTCCGCCTCTTCGCCGAGGCAGGCGAGCTTCATGCCATGAACGGTCGGCTCCATCTCCACGACGACGATCCCTTCAAGCTGTTTGCCCATCTCCAGTCGCTGCATCCGGTCACACCCGACCATGCCTTCTACCTCGGTTACGAACTGGCCAAGGCCGTAACCGCTCTGACGCTGGGCAAGAATTACGTCCAGGACCAGCCGCTGAACTGGGGGCTCTCCACCCGGGCAGAACCGAGCCACCGGGAGCGGACCGGCGAACCACCGAGGCCAACCGCATGAACCAGCACGGGCCTGTTCTCGTCACGCCGTTACCGCCGGGGCTCGAACCCACCGCTGCCTTCGCCCGGCTGCGCCACCTGCCCCACGTCGTCTGGTTCGATAGTGCCCTGCGCCATCCGACGCTGGGCCGATACTCGTTCCTCGCCGCCGATCCGCTCCAGTGGCACTCCTGGCCCACGGCATCGCCCGCCGCCTGGGATGCCGCCGCTGATCTCATCCGCTCGGTGCCCCGCCTGTCGGCCGCGGAACTGGGGCCCGCCGCCGACGCGCTGCCCCCCTTCGTGGGGGGTGTGGCCGGGCTCTTCAGCTACGACCTGCACCGGGGTCTGGAACGCATCCCGCCGCCCCAGCTCGACGAGTTTCTCAACCCCGTCCTCGCACTCGGCGTCTATGACTGGACGCTCGCCTGGGATCACAAGGAGCGACGCGGCTGGCTCATCAGCACGGGCTGGCGGCCCGGCACCGGACTCGATGCCGACTGGGCCAGGGAAAGAGCCACGCACGTCCAGGACTGGCTGAGTGGATCGGGCCCCGAGTCCAAGGGCGAAGCCCAGATCGACGAGCCGATCGTGCCGCCGGCCTTGCCCCGCATTCATGCGGAAGTCGCACCCGGCGTCTACAGCAACTTTACCGCCGCTGAGTACGCCGCGGCCGTCCAGAAAACCATCGACTACATCCACGCCGGCGACTGCTTCCAGGTCAACCTCGCTCAACGGCTCTTGGCACCGGCCCAGCCCGCCACCGATCTCTACGAACGCCTCCGCCAGCAGAACCCTGGCACCTTCGCTGGCTACTTCGACCTCGGTGCGTTCCAGGTTCTCAGCTCTTCCCCGGAAAGGTTCCTGAAGGTCACGCCTGGCGGCGCGGTCGAAACCCGGCCCATCAAGGGCACCCGACCTCGGGCCGCCGACCCCACCGCCGACGAGACCATCATCCAGGCGCTGCGGCAAAGTCCCAAGGATCGAGCCGAGAATGTCATGATCGTCGACCTGCTCCGCAACGATCTGGGCCGCGTCTGTGCGTATGGCAGTGTGCGGGTGGCCGATCTCTGCCGGGTCGAGAGCTATGCCGCCGTCCATCATCTGGTCTCCGTCGTCACGGGGCAATTGGCTCCCGGTGCCTTACCCCACGATCTGCTGCGAGCGTGCTTCCCAGGTGGTTCAGTCACTGGTGCCCCCAAGGTCCGGGCCATGGAGATCATCGCCGAGCTGGAGCCGACGGCCCGCGGCCCCTACTGTGGCAGCCTGGCCTACTTCAGCTTCACCGGCGCGCTGGATGCCAACATCTTGATCCGTACCCTGACACGGGGCCGTGGTTGGCTCCAGTTCCCGGTCGGTGGCGGCATCGTCGCGGATTCGACGCCCCAGGCCGAGTATGCCGAAACCATGGACAAGGCGGCCGGCTTGCTGCGAGCGCTCACGCCATGATGCTGCCCGATCGCACGTGGATTGTCGAAGGACTGGTGACGTCCCTGGACTCGGCGGGCGTGGTCAACCTGGCCCCGATGGGGCCGCGCGTCGGGCCTGAGTTCGAGCGGCTGCTTCTGCGCCCCTTCCCCGGCTCGCAGACCTACTTCAATCTCCAGGCCACGGGGCAAGGAGTGTTTCACGTGACCGACGACGTGCTGCTCCTGGCTCGGGCCGCGATCGGCCAGGTGGAGCCGCCACCCCCCTTACGACCGGCGTCTCAGGTGCGGGGCTGGGTGCTCGCCGACGCCTGCCGGTCGCATGAATTCGAGGTCGAGAGCATGACGCCGACCGATATGCGTGTCGAAGTCTGGGTCCGGGTCGTGGGCCAGCAGCGGCACCGCGATTTCCTCGGGCTCAACCGGGCCAAGTTCGCAGTCGTCGAGGCGGCCATCCAGGCGACCCGGCTGCATCTTTTGCCCCGTAACGAGATCGAGGCGGACCTCGAACGCTGGCGGACGCTGGTGGAGAAGACCGGTGCCGCCGAGGAGCACCACGCCCTGGAACTGCTGGAGAGCCACATCCGGCGCTTCTGGACGGAGGCGGGCTCATGATCCGCGTCCGAACGCCGGGCCGGCTCCATTTCGGCCTCTTGCCCTGGGCAGGTGGAACTTCATCGGAGACTGCGAGCGCAGCCGAGCCCCGCCGACTCGGTGGCTGCGGCCTCATGGTCAGCGACCCGGGCCTGGAGTTGAGACTGTCGCCCGCCGAGCGCTGGGATATCCGGGGCAGCCTGACCACCGCCGTGGAGCGAGCACTGGCCCGGCTGCTGGAACATCCGGCCCTGGCGGGCGCGCCTCCGCACAGGATTGAAGTCCAGGCCGCCGCCCCGGCCCACGCCGGCCTGGGCACGGGAACCCAGGTCTCGCTGGGGCTGGCACTGGGGCTCGGACAGGCGCTCGGTATCGGCGCCCCTCTGCCAGAACTCGCTCGCT
>CALLZJ010000397.1 GCA_937858435.1 uncultured bacterium | reverse complement strand
GAAACAAGCTCTTGGCCCCTTGCAAATGTCGATGGTGGCAGAGGTTAAGTGCCTCGACGGTACTGTAGTCCGAAGAAATGGCTTGGAAACCAAGCAGTTGGGCACAAGCATGCTGACAATGCAATTCTATCATGAAGTGAAAGCGGACAAGCTGGCCAGGTGTACCTTGTGGGGCGTTAATCAGAAGTATGCCTTCGAGCTGGTTCGGAGCAATTTAGAGACGCCCTATAAGGTCAGCGAGGTGATGATACTCGCTGCCGGGCTCCCTAGTTTTGCCGAGTCCATAGGGCTCGCGCCGCCACGGCAGAACGATAGCAAACTGGGTCTCTACGCGCCCGGCCTTTCAGTCACGGGAGGCTATTCATGCGTCAAAGGCTATGAATGGCACGAAGTTTTCACGAAACCCGAATACAAGTTGAGAATCGTCAGCGCCGTGCGCGACCCCGAAAGTCCGCACCTGATCACGGTGGCTGGCCGGTATCACCACATTAAGGGAAAGTGGGAGATGCGGTTCTCGGCGACATTCGATTCGTCAGCGTACTCGCTGCCGCTCGCATGTAACCTTGGAGACAAAGACCTGCAACGGGTCACCACGCAGACATTCGGGGTCGTCGTCAACGGTCTGCCGCTTCTTTCTTCGAGCCGCACCACACTTGAACCTGCACCAGGAGGATCATTGAAGTTCCCGGATGGTCCTCTGGTGGCCACCGAGACGATCAATTACGACCCACGGTTGCCTCGGGAGAGTGACTTCATCCTCTCTGCCTTCGGCCTGCCGGAACCCTACGGGGTTGAGTGGGACCGCCCCACGCCCTGGTGGCTCTACATCGGCGGCGGCACGCTCGCGGTCCTGGTCATCGTCATCCTCGGCTACCGTTGGCGTCGTCCCGCTACGGAGGGTTAGACTAGTGCGGCTACCGTTGCGGCTGTCGGGCGGATTCGAAGGAACTCTTTGCTACCCCTTGGCCAGCGGGTTTGGTACAATTTCCTTTTGTGGGGTCAGGCCTGCTCGGGCGTGATGGCCAAAGCCATTTCGACGACAGGTCTGAAGCGGACCTCCTGCCGGACTCCGCGTTGGAGCGGGCGGTGCCAGCGCTTGGTGCCGACCTGGGGCGGGTCGCCTTCGCCGCACGTTTTGGGGAATCTAGACCTGGGTGTGATCTGCGCGCCAGGACTAAACTGACCAGCTCTCGTGGCCTAATGTGACCTGCCCATGGAAACGGCTGCCGCACCTTCTACCGGGTCGTCCACGTCCTTGCCGCCCTTGCGTCCAGGCACCGGGGCCGCTCTGGAAGCGGCGGCGCAGGCGGACGGCTTGCCCGAGGCGGTGCGTGAAGCCGCGGCCCAGCTCCGGCAGTTTCTCGCGGATCGGGGTCTGTCGGAGTCGAGCTACCTCAGGCCGCACGACTTGCTCGAAGCTACAGCGGATGACCGCCAGCTTGTGAAGGCCTGGGCGGCAGCGTTTCGAACCCTCTCGCCTGCCCAGCAGACCGCGCAGGCGCCGCTGCTCAACTGCTTGGCCCGGGCCGAGTGGTGGGTGGGGGAGTTCCAGGCCGCTCAGCGTGACTTCCAGTCCCTGGCCCAGGCAAGCCCCGAACCGGCCCAGCAAGGTCAGGCCTGGTGGCATGCCGCCCTGGCGGCACTCGAACGGCCCAACTACACCGACGCCCTCCGCAACTGGCAAGACGCCGTGGCCGTCGCGCCGGACCTGGCGCCGCTGCCCGCCGACCAGTTCCAGATGGAGCGCATCCTTGCCGCGGACGCTCATGGCGTCACGCTTCGTTGCGTCCTGGCCGGTAGCGACGGGCTGGTCGTCGTCCGCCTCCTGGACCAGAACACGCTGTCCCGGCCGCTGGAGCGTCTGTTCGAAGAGATCATGGCAGTGGCCAAGCTCGATCATCCAGCCGTGGCGCGGAGCGGAGGCATCGGCTTCCTCGATGAAGCGAAGACCCGCGGCTACGTCGTGTCCGAGTGCAACGACGGCCAGCACATCGACGACTTCGTTGAGCGGCATGGCCACCTGCGCTCTCGCGACGTGATCGCCATCGCCAGCGCCCTGGCTGAAGCCCTCTTGGAGATGCACGACCAGGGGTTGGTCCATGGGGCGATTCGCCCGGCCAGCATCGTGGTGAAGAAGCATGAAGCCCTGTGGCGCGTCGTGCTCTCGGACTATGGCGTACGGCTGCCGCGGCAGCGGGCAGCGATCACCGCCCATAACCCAGCAGTGCTCGGACGCACGCGCTTCGGTCGCAGCTTGGCCCAGCACCTGGACTATCTGCCGCCCGAGGTCCGGCTCGCGGTCGACGACATCGACATGGCCGCCGGGGACGTGTACAGCCTGGCCAAGTGCTGCAACTTGCTACTCTTCGGCAATCCGCATCCCGCCACGCATCAGTGGTCGCGCGTCCCCGAGGGGCTGGCCGAGTTGCTGGCCGAGTGTCTCGCCAACGACCCCGCCAAGCGGCCGAGCATGCGTCAGGTGTATGAACGGCTGGAGTCGCTGCAGCCAGCGCAGAGTACTGCTCCTGCCGCCGCGCCGCTGCCCAAGGGGGTGGGCGTGGTCCCCGCGCCGGTCCTGCCTTCGGGCATGCCGGAGCGTCGCCGCATCACCGCCGACGATCTGCGTTCCGTGCTCATTCGGCGCCGGATCACCTTCGGCGTGCTCATTCTGCTCGTGCTCGGCATTCTCGGCATCATCGGTTGGGTCTTCCTCGTCCGTGAACCGGTCAACACCGTTCCGACGATGGTCCATGCCCGTGGTAAGGTCACATTCGAAGGCAAACCCGTGGCCGGGGCCAAGATCGTTTTCCATCCCGTGGCTCCGACCGTGCCTCGGGCCTCGGCCATTACCGCCGAAGATGGCACCTTTGCCTTGACCACCTTCATGAAGGATGACGGTGCTTATCCCGGCAAGTATGTGGTGACCATCGAGAAGTTCGACCTTTCCGATCGGGTCGTCCCCAACGTGCCGCCCAACGACCCGCTTCGGGCCGACTTCCTCCAACACCATGTGACCATCCAAACTGAAGTTCACCCGAATTATGGCAATCCACGCACCACGCCGCTGCGTCAGACTGTGATTCCGCCCATGGGCACCTCCGACCTGGTGCTGCGCTTGAACGTCCTTGGACGTTAGTCCGCTTGGGCACCCGGGCTGGGGGCCGCCGTCGCCATGTCCCTTGCCGCGCGATTGAAGCAGCATGCCAGGTCGCTCGGCTTCGACCTGATCGGAATCACGGACGCAGCCCCTCCTCAGACGCTTGAGCATTTCCAGGCCTGGCTCGCCGCCGGCCACGCGGCCGAGATGGCCTATCTCCATCGCCACACCGAAGTGCGGGCCCAGCCGAACCTGCTGCTCGAGAATGCCCGCAGCCTCGTCTTCACTGTTTTGAATTATGGTCGAGCAGACCCCAGGCCCTCGGGGATGGGGCGGGTCGCCAGCTATGCCCAGCGTGCCGACTACCACCGTGTCATGTGGGACATGCTCGACGAACTGGGTAGCTGGCTCCGGGCACAGGTTCCTGGCTGCCGGACCGGATCGGTCGTCGACTCGGCACCGCTCCTGGAGCGCGACCTGGCGCGCCGGGCGGGGCTGGGCTGGTTCGGCAAGAACACCATGCTCCTGCACCCCGAGTTGGGAAGCATGTTCTTTATTGGTTGTCTCCTCACGACTGCCGAGTTGCCCGCCGACCCGCCTTTCGCCACCGATCATTGCGGCCCCTGCCCGGCCTGTCTGGACGCCTGTCCCACCGCGGCCTTCCCTGAGCCCGGTGTGCTCGATGCTGGCCGCTGTATTAGCTATCTCACCATCGAATTGAAGGGGCCCGTCCCGACTGCCTTGCGGCCAATAATGGGAGACTGGGTCTTCGGCTGCGA
>CALLZJ010000396.1 GCA_937858435.1 uncultured bacterium | reverse complement strand
CGATCGCTCGGATCGGTCGGGAAGGCACGGGGGTGCGGACCTTTTTCTCGGGCCAGACGTCGATCGGCCAGGCCCCGATCATGTACTTCGGCAACGAGGATCAGAAACGCCGCTACCTGCCCGCCTCCTGTCAGGGCACGAAGGTGCTGGCCTTCGGCTTGACGGAGCCGGACGCTGGCAGCAATCCGCTGGAGATGACCTCGACCTACGAGCGGAAGGGCGATCAGTTCCTGCTCACCGGCGTGAAGTATCTCATCTCCAACGGCGGCATCGCCGACGCCGTCGTGACCTTCGCCTATCCCAAGGGTGGCGAGCGGATGAGCGCCTTCATCCTCGACACGAACGTGCCTGGCTTCAGCAAGGAAGACCTGACGGCCAAGTGCGGGATGCCGACCTCAAACACGGCCATGTTCGAGATGACGGAGTGCCCCGTGCCGGTCGCCAATCTCCTGGGCGAGGAAGGCCAAGGTTTTCGGATCGCCATGCAGACGCTGGTCACGGGCCGGCTCAGCGTGGCGGCGGGCAGCCTGGGCGTCATCGAGGATTGCCTGGCCGAGGCCTGCACCTATGCCAAGGAGCGGCGGCAGCACGGCAAGGAGATCGCTCGCCATCAGCTCGTGCAAGAACACATCGCCATGATCGAGATGCACCGGGTGTCGTCGGAGGCGATGGTGCTGCTGGCTGCCGAGGCCAAGGACGCGGCCGACGCCGATCCCAAGAACGCGGACCTGAAGGCTCGGGCCGACTTGCTCGCGGCCCAGGCGAAGTTCTTCGTGACCAATGCGGCCTGGAACGCGGCCGATCGGGCGGTCCAGGTCTTGGGCGGACGCGGCTGGTCGACGCTCTACCGCCCGGGCCGGCACCTGAACGACGTGCGCGTCTGCCGCATTTACGAAGGAGCTGACGAGATTCTCAAGCTCAAGATCGCGGCCGCCATCCTCGGCAAGGAATACCAGGCATTCAAGTAGTCGCCTGCGGATACGCCTCGTACCCTACGCCGCCAGTTCGGCCTGTTCCTGGACGTGCTGAAGCACCTGATCCAGGATGCGGTCGGCGTCGATCCCTTCGGCCTGGGCTTCGAAGTTTAGCAATAGGCGATGGCGCAGACTCGGCCGGCAGATGGCCCGCAGGTCGGCGAAGCTCACGTTGTAACGACCTTCAAGCAGTGCCCGCACCTTGGCGGCGAGGATCAGCGTCTGGGCGCCGCGCGGACTGGCCCCGCAGCGCAGGTACTGGTCCGCGACGGCAGCCGCGAACTCCCCCTGGGGGTGCGTCGCCAATACCAGGCGAATGGCATAGTCCTGGACGGGCGGGGCCACGAGCACTTCACGAACCAGTTGCTGCACGGCCCGAATCTGCTCGGCCGAGAGGACCCGTTCGGGGGTCGCCTGCTCGGTGCGGGTGGTGCGATCGAGAATCGCGGCGATTTCGGTCCGGCCAGGCGGCGGCACCAGCAGCTTGAAGAAGAAGCGGTCGAGCTGCGCCTCGGGCAAGGGGTAGGTCCCTTCCTGCTCGATCGGGTTCTGGGTGGCCATGACGAAGAAGGGCTCGACCAGGCGGTGGACCTGGTGGCCGACGGTGACGCTGTGTTCCTGCATGGCTTCCAGCAAAGCGGACTGGGTCTTGGGCGTGGCGCGATTGATCTCGTCGGCCAGCACCATCTGCGCGAAGAGGGGGCCAGGCTGGAAGCGGAAGACGCGTCCCGCTTCACTCTCCACGAGGATGTTCGTGCCGATGATGTCGGAGGGCATGAGGTCGGGGGTGAACTGGATGCGTGCGAACTTGAGGTCGAGGACCTGCGCCAGGGTGCGGACAAGCAGCGTCTTGCCGAGGCCGGGGACGCCTTCGAGCAGGGCATGGCCGCCGACGAAGAGGCAGGTCAGGACGCCGTTGACGACTTCATCCTGACCCACGATGACCTTACCGATCTCGGACTTCAGGCGTCGGTAGTCGTTGCGGAAGGTCTCGGCACGGGCGGCAAGTTCGCTTGTCGACATGGTCGGGCCCAGTGGAAAACGTGGCAGCGGGCGCGGCGGCCAGCGTACCGGAGCGTACTCCGTAACGTTTGTCGTTGCAAGGGCCTAACTCTGGGCATGGGCGGAAAGTAAGAGCTTGGAAACCCTCGATTACTTGACGTAGCAATTCCACCAGTAGCGCCAACTGAGCTTGGAGGGAGTGCGTAGGTAGATGTGGCGTACCTTGCTCACGACCTTGCCGTCGGCATCAAAGGCGATTTCGAGCTTCGCCTGGTCGTCGAACCAGGTGAGAACGTGAAGCTCAGGTCCCGGCAGCCACTCCTTGTCTTGCACTTCGCTGACGACGCCGCCCTGGTGGAAGCCGTAGTCGCCGGGCCCGCCGCCGAGCAGTTGGGCGACTTCGGCCTGACTCATGCCCGGCTCCAGCTTGCTGAAGTTCTCTACCTTCAGGCTGCTGGGGAGCCAGGGCGAGGCAAGCAGGAGCGAAACGGCCAGGAAAGCGAGCACGGCCAGCAATCCGCATCCCAGGTAGATCAACCAGCGTACCATGGCGTACCTCGCCGAACCTCGGTGGCGTCGTTCTACGGGGTTTCGAATCGGCACTTGAGGCTACCGCAAGGCCGCGCCCCAGGACAACAGTGCGGCAACGGTCGGCTCGGATTCTGGGGCCGTGTGGCCAACTGATTCTCGTTTCAACTCGTCTTATCATGGGGTCCTTTTGCACTGGCATCTGAACCGGGCGTGGGCTAGGCTGAAAAGAGACAGGTCCGGACCTGGTCGGCGCAGGCAAGGTGGCTGCGGACGGCTCCGGCGGTGGATCGGCGACGAACGAGGGAAGCACCGATGAAACGGCAACGCGCAAGCGTATTGATGGCCATGGTGTTGGCATTGGGTCTGGCCACGCTTTGGCCGACACCACAACCCGCCGCCCAGGCCGACGTGGATGACCAACTGCGCGCCCGCATCTCGGCCTCGGTGGAAAAGGCCGTGAACTACCTGCGCAAGCAGAGCCGTGGCGGCATGTGGACGCACCTGGGCTTCGGCCCCGGCGGCAGCTATGGGCCCTCAGACATTGGGGCAACGGCCATGGTGGCCCTGGCCCTGCTTGAGTCGGACGTGCCCGCATCGGACCCCCTTATCACCGGGGCTGTGAACCGCATCAAAGCCGAAGCACCGAAGCTGACTTACACCTACTCCATTGCGGCATCGATCCTGCTCCTGGACAGGGCCGGCGGCTCGGCGAACGCGTCCATCATCAACAGCCTCGCCGGCAAGCTCATCCAGGGCCAGGTCCCGCGTCAGGGCGGCTGGACCTATGACTGCCCGCCCAAGGCGACCACCACAGACAATTCGAACACCCAGTTCGCCGTCTTGGCCCTCATCGTGGCCCGGCGGCATCGGGCCAACGTCGATGCCGCGCTCAAAGCTGCCGAGCAGCGCTTCCGGCAGACGCAGAACGCCAGCGACGGCGGCTGGAGCTACCTAGTCGAACAGCCGCACGAAACGACTGGCTCGATGACCTGCACCGGCCTGCTCACGCTCATCATCGGCTTCAACGTCAAGAAGCCAGCCCGCGACACCCGCTTCACGGGCGGCTCAGCGGGCGGCGGCACGGGCGGAGCTTCAGCCCCCAGCTTCACTCGGGAAGAAGCCTCCGCCTTCCTCCGCGATCCAGCGATTCTCAAGGCCCGGGACTATATCCATGGCAAGCTCATTGCGGCCGGCCCGACCACGGAGCACGTCACCTACTTCCTCTGGTCCTTGGAACGTGTCTGCCAGGTCTACGGCTGGAATCGCCTCAAGGACGTGGACTGGTATGCCCATGGTGCCGAATTGCTGATGCGCAACCAGCAAGCGGATGGCTACTGGGAAATGGACCATCGCCACGGCCGGGCCACGGACACCGCTTTCGCCCTGCTCTTTCTCCGTAAGAGCAATCTGATTCCCGACGTGTCCCTCGACGTGGTGTTCCGGGGCGGCGGCGATGTGCGCAAGCTCGATTCGCCGCGGCCCGGCGCGACCGCGCCCGGCGCGACGCCCACGACTCCGACCCGGGCCCAGGGCACAGAGCGTGAAGCCCGCGATCTGGCCCGGGAACTGCCCGATTCGGTGGAGCCGCGCACCAGTGAGATTATCGAGAAGCTGGTGGAGACGAGCGGCGAGTGGTACACCGAAGCCTTGCTCGACGTTCTGCACAATCCCGCGACCCGGCCCACGGTCAAGTCGAAGGCCCGGGACGGGCTGGCGCGGCGGCTGTCCCGCTTCCGGCCGACCACGTTGACCGCATACATGCAAGCCTCCGACAAGGAAGCCAAGATGGCGGCCATCTCTGCCTCTGTGCTACGCCACCGGGCCAAGCAGGAGGTCAAGCCCGTCCTCGGAGACATGATCGAACTGCTTGCCAATACCAGCCAGACCGACGTGGCCCAGGCCGCTTATGCCGCTCTGAAGGAGATCACCGGCCAGGACCACGGGCTGTCGGCCGGCAATTGGAAACGCTGGCTCGAAAACAACCCATAGCCGCCGGTCTGAGGAAGTCAGTCCCGCGGCCGGGAGGAGTTTCGGCATGCTGCCCTGCCGCGGGCCCGTAATTCTGTCCATCCTCGCCACCCTGATGCTGGCGTGCCCCGGAGAGCCGGTTCACGCCGGGCCCCAGGGTGGGGGCGAACTGCGTGACCGGATTCGGGCTGCCATTGCCAAGGGCGTTCAATACCTGCGAGGCCAGCAGCAGGCGGATGGTTTGTGGCGGCATCAGGGAGGCGGCGCCCCGGGCCAGAACGACGTCGGTGCGACTGCCCTCGCCGGCCTGGCCCTGCTCGAAAACGGCGTCGACCGCAAGGACCCGGCCATCGTGGCTGCCGTCGGACTGGTCCGCGACGCCGTCCCTCGCCTGACTCAAACCTACAACATCAGCGCGGCGATTTGGTTCCTGGACCGGGCGGCACCGGCCGAGAACAAGGCCGTCATCCGGCAACTGGCCAACCTGCTACTGCAAGGTCAGATCAAGGAGACGGGCGGCTGGAGCTACGACTGCGTGCCCCGGGGCCATGCGGCCGACAACTCCAACACCCATTTCGCGCTGCTGGGTCTGTTCATCGCTCGGCGTCATCAGGCCCCGGTCGATGCCGCCCTCAAGCTGGTCGAGCAGCGTTTCCGCACCTCCCAGAACCAGGAGAACGGCGGTTGGTCCTACTGGGCCGAGATGCCGCAGCGGGCGTCTGGCTCCATGACCTGCGTCGGCCTGATGGCTTTGGCCACGGGGCTGCATGTCGCCAAGGTGCGGGAGGCCCGCTTCGAGTCGCGGGGGGCAGGCAGCGTGACTACCGTGGAGCCCGGTTCGCGGGTCGATATCAGTGCCTTGCAACGAGACCCGGCCGTGCTCCGGGCCCAGGAGTTTCTGGCCGAAGAGGTCCGCTCGGCCGGGACCTCGACGGGCCATCTGACCTACTTCCTCTGGTCGGTCGAACGAGTCTGTTTCATCTATGGCTGGAACAAGATTGGGAAGCTGGACTGGTATGCCCACGGCGCCGAGATCCTCCTGAAGTACCAAGAGCGGGAAGGCTCCTGGCATCTAGAAGAGCGGCAGGGGCGCGTGGTCGATACCGCTTTTGCCCTCTTGTTCCTGGGACGGAGCAACCTGGTGCCGGAACTCGAGGCCAAGTTCCGCGGCGAGGGGGTGGAGGAACGGGAGCAACCGGGAGCCGGGGCACCGCCTCGGCCTCCGCTTCCGGGGCAGGCCCGTGATTTTGTGCGGGAGCTACCGGGCTCATCCGAGCCGCGCACGACGGAACTCCTGGACGCCCTGGTGGCCGCGGAGGGCGTCTGGGCCAATGACGCCTTGCTCCAGGTGATCCGCGGGCTGGAGACGAAGCCCACGGTAAAGATCAAGGCCCGGGAGGCGTTGGCGCGGCGGCTGGCGGCAGCGGGGGCCGAAGTGCTGCTGGGAGCGCTGCGTTCTGGCGAGGTCGAGTTGCGGCAGGCGGCGTGCCGGGCAGCCGAACTAAAGCATCGGGGCGGCCAGGATGCGCAGCCACTCCTCACCCCGCTCGTGGCCGCGCTCCACGACGAGGAGCCACGCGTGGCGCAGGCAGCCCACGCCGCCCTCAAGGCCATCTCGGGGCAAGACTTCGGTGTGCGTCCCGAAGGCTGGCAGCGCTGGCTTGACCGACGGCCCCGTTAGCCTCATCAAGACAACACATCCTGGAGCCAGGCTGGCCCCAGGATGCGTGGAGTGGTTGAGGTGTTGGACAGGCCTACTTCGTCATGTCGCGGATGATGCTGTAGATCGGGCCCGTGACCACGCCCGGATCCTGGTAGCTGGAAACGCTCCGCAGCATCTCGAAGAGCAAGAAGCCGACGATGGGCATGATCAGCACCGTGGGCACCAGCGTGAGGCTCCAGTAGCCCCATTCGGCCGGCGCCGCCGCGGCGGCCGCGGTGGCTTCGTCGAGGGCAGGCTCTTCGTCCACCGCTTCCTCGACCACCAGGTCGTCGTCCTCGATGGGCACGCCGGCCCGCATGTCGGCAACGCCCACGCCGCCTTCCTCATCCTCGATCACGACCACTTCGCTGTCGGTCGTCTCGTCGAGAATCTCGGAGCTGCTGTCCTCGTCGAGGGCCAGTTCGAAGTCCGAGGTTTCCATCTGATCGGGCCGGACTTCGATGGAGGCAGCCATCTCGCCCGAGCTATCCATGCCCGAGTCTTCCTCGAGGGTCAGTTCGAAGTCGCTGCTGTCAGTCTGGTCGGCGTCGATCGAGAGGTCGAACTCGCTGCTCCCGGGCTTGCCCGCCATCGCGGTGCTGAACTCATCCGAATCGAGGCTGAGTTCGAAGGTGCCCGAGCTTTCGTCGACTTCGTCGACCTTGCCCCGCATGGTGCCGCCGGCGTCGGGCTTTTGCCGCGAGCCGCCCGAGACGTCGACCATGTCGTCGTCGCCGCCCACGTCGAGTTCGCTGGTGAGTTCCAGCTCCAGGCTGGGGGCGCCTTCCTGCGAGCCAGTCAGATCGAAGACGCTGTCGCCGGGTTCGTTCTTGGTGACTTCCAGTTCGAAATCGCTGAGGCTCAGACCCGGGCTCAGGGCCGA
>CALLZJ010000395.1 GCA_937858435.1 uncultured bacterium | reverse complement strand
TCGAACCCGGAGACGGTGTCGACGGACTACGACACCAGCGATCTGCTCTTCTTCGAGCCGCTCACGGTCGAGGACGTGCTCAACGTCTGCGAGCGGGTCCAGCCGGCCGGCGTGATCGTGCAGTTCGGCGGCCAGACGCCGCTCAACCTGGCCAAGGCGCTGGCCGAGCATGGCGTGCCGATCATCGGCACGAGCGTGGATTCGATCGACATGGCCGAGGACCGAGAGCGGTTCCGCCTGCTCGTGGAGACGCACGGCCTGCAGCAGCCGCCGAGCGGGACCGCCCTCGATGCCCATCAGGCCGTTGAAGTGGCCCGTGCCATTGGCTACCCGATTCTGGTCCGGCCCAGCTACGTGCTCGGCGGCCGCGCCATGCAACTGGTCTTCGACGAAGAACAGCTCGTCGACTATGTGCTGCGGGCCAAGGACGTCGCTCAGGACAAGCCGCTCCTCATCGACCACTTCCTGGAAGATGCCATCGAGGTCGACGTCGACTGCGTCAGCGACGGCAGCCAGACGCTAATCGGCGGCGTGATGCAGCACATCGAGGAGGCGGGCATCCACTCCGGCGACTCGGCCTGCGTCATCCCGCCCTACAGCCTCTCCGCGAGCGTCATTGAGGAGATTAAACAGCAGACCCGACTGTTGGCCCAAGCTCTCAGCGTCAAGGGGCTGATGAACGTCCAGTTCGCGATCACCAACACCAAGAACCATGGCTCGACGCCGACGGTGATGATCTTGGAGGTCAATCCGCGCGCCAGCCGCACGGTGCCGTTCGTCTCCAAGGCGACGGGCATCGCCCTCGCGCGACTGGCGGCACTGGTCATGGTCGGCAAGACGCTAGCCGAGCTGGGCAGTCCGGCTGAAGTCACCCCGGCTCATTATTCCGTCAAGGAAAGCGTCTTCCCCTTCGCCAAGTTTCCTGGCGTCGACACCATGCTCGGGCCGGAGATGCGCTCCACGGGCGAGGTGATGGGCATTGCCGCCGATTTTGCCACGGCCTTCGGCAAGAGCCAGATTGCCAGCTTTAACCCGCTTCCCGAGACGGGTTTGGTCTTCATTTCCGTGGCGGATCGTGATAAACCGGACATCGTGCCGGTGGCCCAGGAACTGGCCGAACTTGGCTATCGCCTGGTGGCGTCGGCGGGAACGGCCCGAGTGTTGCGGGCCGTCGGGGTCGAGGGGCTGGAGATCTGCAAGATTCAGGAAGGCCGGCCCAATCTGCTCGACCTTTTGAAGAACGAGCGTGTGGGCATGGTGATCAACACTCCAAGCGGGCAGAGCGCGGATGAAGCCCGCGTGCGGGCGGCCGCCAATGCTCACAACATCTCCAGCGTGACGACGGTGGCCGCCGCCCAGGCCGCGGTCAAGGCTTGCCGGGCCCTACGCAACCAGCGTCTGACGGTGAACGCCCTGCAGGACCTCTTGAAACGCTAGGACCTGGAACGGAAGCGTTCGGGTCAAGCAAGAAGCGGCCTTGGTGCTGCCGTCATGGATGATGTCGCATGGCCACCCTATCCCTGCCCAGTCCGGCCCGCATCGCCCTGATCAAGCCCAGTGCGCTGGGCGATATCGTCCATGCTTTGCCGGTGTTGTCGGGTCTGCGGGCTCTCTTTCCGCGCGCTCACATCGCCTGGGTGGTGAACCGGGCCTATGCGGACCTGCTCGCGGGCCATCCTGATCTGGATGAAGTCCTGGTGTTCGATCGGGGGGCGGCACGAGCGGGCTGGCGGGCTGCACTCGCCGCGGCCTGGCGGTTCCAAGGGCAACTTCGCAGGGCTGGCTTCGACCTTGTGCTGGACCTGCAAGGACTGCTTCGCAGCGGGCTTATGACCCTGGCCACTCGCGCCCCCCGGCGGCTGGGTTTCGCCAACGCCCGGGAAGGTGCCGGTTGGTTCTACACTCACCGCGTCAGCGTCCCCGATCCGGAAGTGCATGCCGTGGACCGGTACTGGCACTTCATGGCCGCCCTGGGGGGTGGCGATCTGCCCAAGCGGTTCGTGCTGCCCCGGGATCAGTCTGCCGAGGCCTGGGCGGCAGGTCGGCTGCGGGATTGGCCACGGCCCTGGGTAGCCTTCAACCTCGGCACACGCTGGGAGACCAAACGCTGGCCCGTGGCGCACTTCGCCAAGCTGGCCCAGCGGGTCGAGCACGACCACGGCGGGACCGCGATTCTGGTCGGCGGGCCGGACGAACGCGCCTTGGGGAGTGAATTCCTACGGCAACAGCCGGCCGGCGTGCTCAACCTGCTCGGGCAAACGTCGCTTACCCAACTGGCGGCGCTGCTGCGGAATGTCGACGTGATGGTCTCCAATGACAGCGGCCCCCTGCACCTGGCGGATGCTCTGGGTCGGCCCGTGCTCGCTCCCTACACCTGCTCCAGCCCCAGGCTGACGGGGCCCTACCATCAGCCGGGGGGCGCGGTGGCCACGGAGGTTTGGTGTGCGGCCAGTCTGGTCAAATCGTGCAAGCGGATGGAGTGCATGGCGGAACTGACTCCCGCCCGGCTCCTGCCTCGGCTCGAAGCCTTGCTCGCGGCTGCCCGGCTTCGCAGTGCCTAGTCCAATCACTTGGGGGTCAGTTCACGCGGCATCGCCTTGCGCCACTCGCGGACCGTGGCGCTGGCCCGGTCGCGTGCTTCACCCTCCAGCAGCTTGACCGAGATCTTGGTGGTGACCTTGCTGCCGCCCTGGTCGAAGACGTAGGTGCCGCTCGTATCCTGGACCAGGCCGCGCTCGGGATTGAACTGGCTGCGTGATTGATAGGTCCAACTCTGCGGCGGCCCCTCGCGCGCCTTGACCTTCACCACTCGGTGTACCCAGGTCAGGGTGGCGGCAATGGGTTCCACCTTCGATTCATCCAACTTGTACCCCTTGATGGTCGGGTCTAGCCCAAACCCGATGTTTGGGAGCAACGGTTGGCCTGGCATGCGCGGCTTGCGCATGATCAAGGAGATGTCACCGCTGCTGTGCATGGGCAGGTCCATCGTGTGGGGTAGCTCCACGAAGACCAACTGGGTGAGCGAGCGGAGCACCCCCAACGAGGTCGGCAGGCCTAGCTTGTTCGTGTGCTGAACCAAGAGCTGGCGCTGGGCCTTGGCGTCGAGCTTGAGCTTTGGGCCGCACCAGAGGTCCCCACCTTCCAGTCTCTGCCAAGTCGACTCGCTTTCGCCACGGCGGTAAAGGGTCAGGCGGCCCAGCCAGTCCATCTCGGCCTCGCCGGCACTGGAGACGGACAGTACCTCAGCGACGGCATAGCCATGGTGCCGTTCACTGATTCCACCACTCGTGCAGATAACGCTAACCTCGAAGGCGAGCACTTGCCCCACTTCGAAATGGTAGATCGGAGCCGGTGGCTTGTTGCGCGACGACGGCGCAGCTTCAGCCGCACGGGTGGGCCGGGGCAAGGTCGGAAAAGTCCAGGTCGGTCGCGGCCGGGTTGGAAAAGTCGGAAAGGGCCGCGTCGTCCGAGGAAACGTTGGAAAGCTCCGGGTGGGGCGCGTCGTGGTCGGAAAAGTGGGGCGCGGTCGTGGCGGCTGCCAGGCCCATACGACACCGGCCGAAACCAGCAGACTAGCGATGAGAATCCCTGTGCGCATGGCCCCGATCCTTTGGTGCAGAATCTGGTTTCACCCTAGCCCCACTGCGGGGACAACGCAAAAGAAAAGTCGCCCGGGTCCAGGCCGATGCCCGGAGTGGCTTGCCGCCGCTTCCTATCATGCCACCATGAAACCTCGATCGCGTCTCATCCTGGCCAGCGGTTCCTCGGGCCGGCGGGAACTGCTCGCCAAGGCTGGCTGGCCCTTCGTTGCCATGCCCTCTGGCATCGAGGAGCCCGAGGGCGTCGGCGTCACCGATCCCCGGCCATTCGTCCACGACCTGGCCTGGCGCAAGGCTGCGGCCGTGGCGGCCCGCGTTTCCGAGCCGGCTCTGGTCATCGCGGCGGACTCGGTCGTCTGGCACGACGGCGCGATCATCGGCAAGCCGAGCGACGAGCCCGATGCACGCCGCATTCTGGGCCGGCTCGCGGGCACCACCCATGAGCTCTGGACCGGTGTGTGCGTGTGGCGTCGCCCTGACGATCTCCAGGTCTGCTGGCAGGAACTGAGCCGCGTTCGCATGCGCCCCCTCGCCCCGTCTGAACTGGAACAACTCGTGGCCACCCGGGATTGGGAAGGCAAGTCGGGCGGGTATGGCATCCAGGGTGAAGCGGACCCATATCTCACGGTTGAAACGGGGACGCTGAGCAACGTCGTGGGGCTGCCCATGGAGTCGCTGGCCCAGGTCGTGGCCCTGCTGGACGGCCAGGCATGAAGGAGAGCGCTGAGCGGCCCTTGGGTTTCAAATGCGAAGGCCAGGCCGTATATTCACCCTAACGCTGCGCCCCTGGAGGTTCGGGCCAAGCGTGCCCCCGGCATGAGGAGACACTGCCATGGCATCCGCCGAAATGGACAAGATCCTGCGCGACGTCGAGGCGTTCTGCGAGGAGATTCGGCCGATTGAAGAAGTCTGCTACGTTGAGCACAAGTTCAACGACCAGGTGATCCCGCTCGGCAAGAAGCACAACATCCTCGGCATTCCGGTGCCGAAGGAGTACGGCGGGCCGGGGGCGGACTCGGCCCCCCATCTGCGCGCGCACGCCCCGCGCGGGCGGGGAGGC
>CALLZJ010000394.1 GCA_937858435.1 uncultured bacterium | reverse complement strand
TAGACCCCCCCGTCGGGGCTGCCGTCATGGTCGGTCGCCAGCTCCTCGCGAACAATTCTCTCTTTGCTTTCAAGGCGGAACCGGGCCCCGTGGGCTAGGAGACAGACCGACCAAATGCCTCTGCCGGCAGGCCCGCCGCGGAAATCGCAGATCAGGAAGCGGCCCCGGTAGCGCTCAGGCAGTCCGGTGCCGGGATCGAAAGCCAGGCCGGAGGGACCGTCGGTGAAGTTGGCGATGGGCGGAACCATGAAGGCCGCTCGCTCCCTGGCCCGCTCGGGATGCCACATCCGCTCCCCGTGCCAGGCGCCCCGAGGCCGCGGGGCTTCGATGAACTGGTACCCCAGCCGCCAGCCGCTGTCGCCACCGTCCACGACGTGGACAATGCGGGCCTGGTCGCCGGCATCGGAGTTGTTGTCGAGGGTAAAGAGGTTGCCCCAGTCGTCGAAAGCCAGTTCCTGCGGATTGCGCAGCCCGACGTGGACGATCTCCAGGTCCGAACCGTCGGGCCAGCAACGGAGCACGGCCCCGCTGTCGGCGTTGACGACCGCGCCTTCGGGGCGCTCGACGTGGAGACCGCGATCGCCGATGGAGAAGTAGAGCCGGCCATCGGGTCCGCGGATCAGGCCGTGCAGATCGTGGCCAATGAAGCCGATGTGGACGCCGTAGCCCGAGTGGAGCGATCGGCGGCTCTGGGCCTGGCGGGTCTTGGCGTCTTCTTCCAGTAGCCACAGGTGGGGGATGCAAGCGAACCAGACCTGCTGGCCACGGACCAGCAGCCCCGCACCGATGCCGTCGACGGCCTCGTTGAAGCCGTCGGCGAAGACGGTGGACCGGTCAGCCCGCCCATCACCCGTGGTGTCTTCCAAGTGACGGATGCGGTCGTGGTGAACGGTGTTCCGGCTGTAGTGCTGGCGCATCCACTTCCGCATCATGCGGTCCCGATCGTCGACGGTGCGGCAGGCTAGGTCGTCATCGAGCCAGGCCATGAGGCCGCGAATGTCGCTGACCCCGTCGTTGAGGCGGAAAGTCTCGGCCACGAAGATGCGGCCCCGGTGGTCGATGGCCAGGCAGACGGGATTGGCCAGCATCGGCTCGGCGGCCCAGAGACTGACCTTGAGCCCTGGGGCTAGCTGCATGCGCTGCAGGGCCAGTTCCGCTTCCCCCGATGCCGCGTCGATCCGCGGCTCATAGCCCGAGGAGGGCGGCTGGGCAGGCACCCAGGCGGCGGCCCACCAGGTGACGGCCAGCGCGATTCCGAGGATGGCAAGAGGGCTGGATCGCGCCAGCCAGCGGCGGTGGGTGTTCAACATGTGCAGCACTGGTTCGAGGTCAGGGAAGGCGGGATGGTCAAAGTTGGTGCGGCTCTCCGGCCGAGGGCAGGAGCCAACACCCACGCGGAAGGCCTGCGGTTAGAATACTCGTATGACCGACCAGGAGCCAATGCCCAGTCCCCCGGCGCCGAGCCCGCTGGACCAATCTGCCCAGTTCGTGAAGGGGGTGGGACCGGCGCGGCTGCCCTTGCTCCAGAAGCTGGGGGTGGAGACGGTCCGCGATCTGCTCTACTACTTCCCCCGCTCCTACGCAGACTTGTCGGACCAGCGGACCATTGCCGAGCTACAGCCAGGCATGCTCCAGACCGTGGTCGGCGAGGTCGTCGAGATGGAGGGCCGCACCACGGCTTCGGGAAAACAGCTCCTCAGCATCGTCATCAGCGACGGCCAGGACGTCATTGAAGGTGTCTGGTTCAACCAGACGTTCATGGCCCGGCAGCTAGCCTACGGCATGCGGGTCGCTTTCAGCGGCAAGCCGAACTGGTACCGGGACCATTGGCAGATGAGTGCCCCTCGGGTCCGGCCCCTGCGCGACGACGAGGCCACGAGCGAGAACCCCATCGTGCCGATCTACCCGCTGACTCAAGGTCTTCATGCCGAAGCGATGCGCCGGATTCAGCGGCACGTTGTCGAGACCTATGCCGAGCAAGTCGAAGACTGCTTGCCCCTAACCGTGCGGTCGCGGCACGACTGGCCCGACCTGACAACAGCGCTGCGCGACATGCACATGCCACCGGCCCCGTCCCGCGCCGAAGCCGCCCGGCGGCGGCTGGCCTTCGAGGAGTTCTTCATCCTGCACGTGGCCCTCACCATCGCTCGGCGGGATCAACAGCAGGTCTTGGCCGCCCCGGCCCTGGCCACCACGGAGATAATCGACGCCCACATCCGCCAACTCTTCCCCTTCACCCTAACCCGCGATCAGAGCCGGGCCATCGCCCAGATTTGCAAGGACATGGCAAGCGAACGGCCCATGCGACGGCTGCTTCAGGCCGACGTGGGGGCAGGCAAGACGGCTGTCGCCCTCTATGCCATGCTGCTCGCGGTCGCCCACCGCCATCAGGCCGTCCTCATGGCCCCCACCGAGGTCCTGGCCCGGCAGCACTGGCGCACCGTCAACGAGTACCTGGCCCAGAGCCGGGTACGCCGGTCCCTGCTCACCGGCAGCCTGCCGCCACGGCAACGCCGCCAGACCCTGGGTGAGATTCGCATGGGCCAGGTCGACCTGGTGATCGGCACGCAGGCCCTGATCCAGAATGACGTGGAGTTCAGCCGGCTGGGGCTTGTCGTGATCGATGAGCAGCACCGCTTCGGCGTCTTGCAGCGGGGCAAGGTGCGGCAGCTCGGACCGGAGCCCCATTACCTGGTGATGACGGCTACTCCCATTCCCCGCAGCATCGCCCTGACGGTCTTCGGCGATCTGGACAGTACGGTCATCCGCGAGCTGCCGCCCGGCCGGCAGCCCGTGGTCACGAAGTGGGTCGCGGAAGAGAAGCGGGCCAACGCCTACCTGCACCTGCACAAGGAGCTGAAGCGCGGCCAGCAACTCTTTGTCATCTGTCCACTCGTGGAGGAGTCTGAGGGCCACGACACCAAGGCGGCGGAGCAGATGTATGCCGAACTTCAGGCCAGCCACCTCGGCGCGTTTCGTATCGGTCTGCTCCATGGCCGACTCGACGACGGCGTCAAGGTCGACGTGATGAACCGTTTCCGCGAGCGGCAGCTTGACATCCTGGTGGCCACCACGGTCGTGGAGGTGGGCGTCGACGTGCCGAACGCCACCCTCATGGTCATTGAGCATGCCGAGCGCTTTGGCCTGTCGCAACTGCACCAGTTACGTGGCCGGGTCAGTCGCGGCCCAGTTCGCGGGTTGTGCCTGCTCTTCGCCCAGGCAACCAGCCCCGAGACGGCCGAGCGGCTCCGTCTCTTCGTAAAGACCACGAACGGATTCGAACTGGCCGAGCATGACCTGCGGCTACGCGGCATGGGTGAGTTCTTCGGCACACGCCAGCATGGCTTCGGGTCCCTCCGCGTCGCCCATCTCGTGAAGGATCAGGACCTCCTGAGCCAAGCGCAGGCGGATGCGCGGGAACTCGTTCAGGGCGACCCCGGTCTGCGGTTGCCGGAGCACGCCCTGCTGCGGGCTCAGGTGCTGCGTCAGTATGGCGACAAGCTTAACCTGGCAGCCATGGGCTAGAGCGGCGGGCCGGAACGCCGGTTGTCCCGTCGTAAGGCCTGGGGGTTAAGCTCGGCACCAGGGTAGCAGGCGGCTCCATATCCATAACCGCATCGGCCCGCATCGGGAGCGATCTGGGACAAGTACACGGATGGCCAGCAGACGGCGAGAGGAGAAGGGCCCATGGCTTTGACGAAGGCGGGACGGATTGGCGTGGTCGGCGGCGGCCTCGGAGGGCTCGCAGCAGCCTGCACCCTGGCCGCCCGGGGCTACGACGTCTTCCTATGTGAACGCAACGACTGGCTCGGGGGCAAGGCGGCCGTCCTGGAGACGGATGGCTTCCGCTTCGACATGGGGCCCACGATCCTCACCCTGCCCTCCGTCCTCAAGCGCATCTTTGCCGAAGCAGGCCGCGATCTCGCCCAGGAACTGGAACTCATTCCGCTCGATCCGCAGTGGCGCTGCTTCTACACCGACGGCAGCACGCTCGATCTTGTGGCCAACGTGGAGCAGATGCAGCGGAACCTAGAGTCCTACGCCCCCGGCTCCGCCGACGGCTATGCCCAGTTCATGAAGCTCGCCGAGCGGCTCCATGACATCTCGAAACGCTTCTACTTCTACAAGCCCATCGGCAGCGTCTGGGACATGATGAACGTGACGGAGTCGTTCAAGCCGTCCATCATGAGCGACCTGTGGAGGATGCGGTTTCACAGCACGGTGGCGGGTACGGTGCGCAAGTTCGTCAAGGACCACTGCGTCGCCCAGATGCTGGACCATTTCACCCAGTACGTGGGGTCGGCCCCGAACCTGTCGCCGGCCGTGCTGTGCGGCATTGCCCACATGCAGACCGACGAAGGGGTCTGGTATCCCCGGGGGGGAACCCGGGCCGTCCCCGTGGCCTTGACCCGCCTGGCCCAGACGCTGGGGGTCGAGATCATGACCGAGTGCGCGGTCACCCGGATCACCACGAATACCGCTGGCCGGGTCAACGCGATCGAGACCGCCACGCATGGCACGCTGCCCTGCGTGGCCGTGGTTTCGAACATGGACTCGGTGCGAACTCACCAGGAGCTGCTGGGCCACACGCCGGCCGAGGCGAAGTTCTTGGCCCGGCGTTCCTACGAGCCGGCCTGTTCCGGTGTGGTCCTCTACCTGGGCCTCAAGCAACGTTACGATCATGTGCTTCATCACAACTTCATCTTCTCACGTGATCCGGAGGAGGAGTTCGCCGACATCTACCGCCGCGGTGAGCCGGCCAGCGACCCGACCTGCTACGTCGCGGCCCCGAGCTTGTCGGAGCCGGAAGTCGCGCCGCCAGGCGGCGAGGCGCTCTATGTCCTGGTGCATACGCCCTACCTGCGATCCCACCACGACTGGAGCCGGATGTTGCCCGACTATCGCCGCGTCATCCTCGACAAGCTCAAGACGACGGGGAAGATGCCCGACCTGGAGGAGCGAATCGTGGTCGAGCGGACGCTGACACCGCAAGACATCCACGACCGCTACCAGGTCCTGAACGGGGCTATTTACGGACTTGCAAGCCATGGCCGGCTCAGCGGCGGATTCAAGCCCTGCAACCGCAGCCCGGACGTGGAGGGGCTTTACCTGGCCGGCGGAGCCGCTCACCCCGGTCCGGGCATGCCCATGGTGCTGATGTCGGGCTGGATCGCCGGCGACACTCTGGACCGCGATCAGGTGGTGCTGGGACGCAAGGCGGCCGGCTAGCGGTGCCATGCCGGCGTCACGGGCTCGGGCCTCCCCGCGGCGCAGAGCAGCAAGGTCTCCGGGGCCTGACCCGTTCGGCACGGCAGGAAGATTCCGACTTTTCGGGCTGATTCGCGTCCTCGGAGTGGGGTTCAAGCTTCCCTCTAACGCGCGCCTGCCTTAGACTCCCCTTTCAGTCTGTTGTTCCGACCCTGGAGGCGCCGATGCCTGCCGGCTACCTGTGCATCGTCCTGCACGCCCATCTGCCGTTCGTTCGCCACCCGGAGTACGACGACTTCATGGAGGAGGACTGGTTCTACGAGGCGATCACCGAGACCTATCTGCCTTTGATTGAGATCTTCGAGGGGCTCGAACGAGACGGCATCGAATGGCAACTGACCATGTCGGTCACGCCGACGCTGGCGGCCATGCTCGAGGACCCGCTGCTGCAGTCCCGGTACGTCCGCTCCATCGACAACCTGCTCGCTCTCATGGAAAAAGAGCTGGTCCGCACGCAGACCAGTCCCGAGTTCCATCGGCTGGCGGTGATGTACTACGAGCGCTTCCAGCGGGCCAAGTGGCTCTTCGAGGTGAAGTATGGCCGCAACCTGCTGAACGGCTTCCGCCACTGGTTCGATTCGGGCCGGCTTGAGCTAATCACCTGTGCCGCCACGCACGGCTTCCTGCCGCTCATGGCGCCGAACTGGAATGCCGTACGCGCCCAGATTCAGGTGGGTTGCTCGGAGTTCGAACGCCATTTCGGCCGCCGCCCCCAAGGTATCTGGCTGCCTGAGTGCGGCTACACCCCCGGCATAGACCACTACCTGGCCGAAGCGGGCGTCCGCTACTTCTTCACCGATACGCACGGCGTCCTCTACGCCACGCCCCGGCCGCGCTACGCCGTCTATTCGCCCATCCTCTGCCCGGGCTCCGGCGTCGCCGCCATCGGCCGGGACACCGAGTCCTCGCGCCAAGTTTGGTCGTCTCTTGAAGGCTACCCCGGCGATTTCGTCTACCGCGACTTCTACCGTGACGTCGGCTTCGACCTGGATTATGACTACGTGAGGCCGCACCTCCACGAGGTCGGCCACCGCACGCACTTGGGCGTGAAGTACTACGCCATCACCGGCAAGACCGAGCACAAGCAGCCCTACAACCGCGACTGGGCCTTGAACAAGGCGCGGGAGCATGCCGACAACTTCGTCTTCAACCGCGAGCGGCAGATTGACTATATCAGCCAGCAAATTTCGCCCCATCCGCCGCTGGTGCTCGCGCCTTACGACGCCGAGCTATTTGGCCACTGGTGGTTCGAGGGGCCGGAGTTTCTCGACTTCGTCTTCCGCAAGCTGCACCACCACCATGAGACCGTGCAGGCGGCCACCGTGCCGCAGTACCTCGGGATCGCCCCCCGCTGTCAGATCGCGCAGCCGAGCTATTCAAGCTGGGGGGCGGGCGGTTACGCCGGCGTCTGGCTCGACGGGGCCAACGACTGGATCTACCCGCACCTGCACGAATGTGCCAACCGCATGGTCGCCCTGGCCCAGATGATCAGCGAGCCCGGCGACCTGCAGCGCCGCGCCCTCAACCAGGCGGCACGCGAACTGCTGCTCGCTCAGAGCAGCGACTGGGCCTTCATCATGAAGACCGGCACGGTCGTGGAGTATGCCCACGAGCGGACCAAGACCCACGTCGATAACTTCCTCCGGCTGACGCGGGACATCACCCATGACGAAGTGGACTCGGCCTGGCTCGCCAAGCTCGAAGCCCGCAACAACCTCTTCCCGAACATCGACTATCGGGTCTACGCCTAGGCCCGGGTCGTGCAGTGCAGTCGCCTGCCGGTGATGGGAGCGCTACAATAGACGGATAGCCCTAGGGAGAGTGGCTGTGCCCCCACGCTAGGAACCCGTCATGTCGAGTGCCCCGGCCGTTGCTGGTCAGCTTTACCAGAACCCCTTTCGGCGCCACCGGACCCGCGAGGTGTCCGTGGGCGGCGTTGTGATCGGCGGCGACCAGCCTATCCGCGTCCAGTCGATGACCACGCCCGACACCCACGAGGTAGAGGCCACCCTCGCCCAGATCCATCGGCTCGAGGAGGCCGGCTGCGAACTGGTCCGGGTCACGGTCCCCAAGCCCGAAGATGCCCACGTCCTGACGACGATCCGCGAGCGCATCCGCGTCCCGCTCATCTGCGACATCCACTTCGACTACAAGATGGCCCTCATGGCCATGGATCATCCCATCGACAAGATTCGCATCAATCCGGGCAACATCGGCGGCATGGACCGCTTTCGCCAGGTTGTGCGCAAGGCCAAGGAGCGGGGCCTGCCCATGCGGATCGGCGTCAACGCCGGCAGCTTGGAACGCGAATTCGCCATGAAGTACGGCTACCCTTGCCCGCCGGCCATGGTCGACTCGGCACTCAAGTACATCGAGATCGCCGAGAGCGAAGGCTATCATGACATCATCGTGTCACTCAAGTCCAGCGACGTGGCCACCGTGGTCGAGGCCTACCGCCTCTACGCCCGTCAGGCCGACTATCCCACGCACATCGGCGTCACCGAGGCAGGCAAGCCGCCCTATGCCGTGACGAAATCGGCTTGCGGCCTGGCGCCGCTCTTGCTCGACGGGATCGGGGACACGATCCGCATCAGCCTGCTGGGCGATCCCGTGCCGGAGGTGGCGGCGGCCTTCGACATCCTGCAGGCGACCGGCCGGCGCGTGCGCAAGCCGGAACTGATCGCCTGCCCGACGTGTGGCCGACTCGAGATCGACCTCGAGGCCATCATCGCTGAACTGGAGCGCCGGCTCGAAGGCCGTAGGACCCCGATCAAGATTTCTGTCCTGGGATGCGTTGTCAACGGCCCCGGCGAGGCCAAAGAAGCCGACTTGGGCATTGCGGCCGGCAAGGGCAAGGGTATGATCTTCAAACGGGGTGAAATGCTCCGCACGGTCAGCGAGGCGGAGATGGTCGACGCCCTGCTCGAAGAGATCGACCGCTGGGAACAGGAAGAGTTGTCCCAGGGTCGGCTCAAGGCAGAACAGGTCGACCAAGAGCGGTCCCGGCGTCGCACCCTGCCCCTGGCCCGCTGACAGTTCCGGACGGGCCGCGGCTTCACGCCGGTCCGACTCCTGCCCAGGACGTCCATGCGCTGGCACATCCTCAAGACGTTGATCAAGAAGGAAGCGCTGCGGTTCCGGTGCAATCGCGGCCTGCTCGTCATCGTCGGTGCGGTGTTGGCCCTGGCCGCTCTCATCTCCATGAGCGCCCGGCTTGGCCAACTCCCAGGGCAGCGCGTTCGCAAGCTCACGACCTGCCTGCTGCTCTACGATGGCGGCAACCCGGCCGCGTTGGCTTGGGTCGATTCCCTCAAGGGACCCGCGCCCCCCGATTACCTGCCCCCGCTCAGCGAAGTCAACATCCTGGCCGGCGAGCAAAGGCAATGGCAGCGCGGCAATCGCTACGAGCTTCCCGACGACTGGCTCGGAGTCGAACTCGTCGCCCCGACTGAGTCTGAGAGCGGGCCCCATCGCGTCCGCTACTGGTTCAACCGGGAGGCCGTGGCCGAGGTCGTTCCCTATCGCCTTTGGCTCACCCAGGCGACCCACCGTCACCTGGGCCACCTGAATTTCGTCGAGGAGCGCGACCGCACCACGCGGGCCACCATTCGGGAAATGGAACCGGAAGACCGCGTCCCCCTCATCGTCACGGCCCTGGTGATCTTCTCGTTCTACCTGCTTTCCTTCAACATCTACATCACCACCACGGGCGAGGAGCGGGAGAAGAAGGCCCTCCTCGCCTTGATGCTGACCCCGGCCACACCGGCCGAAGTAATCGGTGCCAAGGTGGTTTTCTACGCCATCCTGAGTCTGGTCTGTTCCGCCCTTGTGGTGCTGCTCTTCAAGCCCAGCCTGCTCGCCCAGCCGCTTCTTTGGTCCACCATCGTGGTCGGCTCGGTGACCTACGTCGCCATTGGAACCGTGGTCCTCTGCATCGTCCGCCGCCAGACTACGATCAGCACCATCTCGATGATGTACCTCATTTTCACGGCCATCATCATGTTCCTCTCCGTCTTCCTGCTCCCCTTCTATGGGCTGCGGCTCCTGCTCGTCGAGAACTACCTTTATCGGCAGCTTCAGGAGATCATTGCCGAGCGCCCCAACCTGCTGGCCCGCATCGATCAGCCGATCATGCTCGCGATCATGCTCGCCTGGCTGCTCGTGGCCTTGCGGCTCTTCCGCAGCCGGGGGCTGTCGATGGCCCGCGTCAATCGGTAATGGCTCAGAACCGGCTGACGGCATAGGGGGCCGGGTCGACGTGGGGCGGCTGCCCTGCCCACAACTCCGCCAGGAGCTTACCCGTGGCGGGGGCCAGCGTGATGCCAAGCATTCCATGGCCGGCGGCGATCCACACCTGCGGATGCTGGGGCAAGCGCCCGATGAGCGGCAGTCCGTCGTAGGTCATGGGTCGCCAGCCCCACCATTCCTCCAAGGTGGGCTCGGCCTCGGGCTCATGCAGGTAGACCCGAGCGGCCCGCCGTAGCAGTTCCAGCCGGGCTGGCCGCATCTGTTCGTCGTAGCCGGCAAACTCCATGGTCGAACCCAACCGGTAGCCTTCGGCGAAGGGCGTGACGGCGACGTGGTGCTCTTCGAAGATGATCGGCCAGCGGGGGCACCGCACCGGTCGAGGCATGGTGATGGAGTAGCCCTTACCCGGTTGAATCGGCAGCCGCACGCCGAGGTCACGGGTCAGAAGCGGCGTCCAGGCTCCGGTCGCCACGACGATGTCATCGGCATGGAGTGTCTGCCCTTCGGCCGCAACGCCGACGATGCGGCCCTGCTCCCGAACAAAGCCCTGGACTTTCGTGTTCTCGTAAAGCTGCACCCCGGCCGCGGTGAGCGTAGCCCGCCAGCTTCGCATCAAGAGGTCCGGCCGCAGGTGGGCGTCGGCAGGATAAAACCAAGCACCGGCCAGCCCGGGCTTCAAAGCTGGCTCTTGCTCGGCGAGTCTCTGGGCTGGCCAGGCTTCGACCACGACGCCGAACTCGCGCTGGAGCAACTCCGCAGTCGCCGTATGGTGTTCGAAGCCAGCACGGGACTGAAAGACGAAGAGCAACCCGTCGCTGCGCCAGTCGCAGTCCCAGCCCGGTCGGCTGGCCAACTCGTCATAAAGCTGGCGGGAGCTTTGCAGGAGCGGATGCAAGGCCCGGGCCGAGGCCATCATGTCGCGTTGGCGGCACCGGCGAGCAAAGCGCAGGAGCCAGCCCCAGAGTGCCGGGTCCCAGCGCGGCCGGATGGAAAACGGCGACCCCGGCTTGAGCATCGCCCGGAGCGTGGCGCGGATGGCGCCAGGCGCCGCTAGCGGCAAGACATGGCTGGGGCAGACGAGGCCACAGTTGCCGTGCGAGCAACCCGAGCCAAAGGTGCCCTGGTCGACGATAGCGACGTCGGCCCCGGCCTGGAGCAGGTGCCAGGCGCAGGCTGCCCCGATCACGCCGCCCCCCACCACCAGCACTTTGGCCATTTCAGATCGTCAGGTCCTTGAGGGTGAAGAGCGGTTTGAAGGGGATGCCCTGGGCCGCGAAGCGTTCGGCCGCGCCTTGGAGCCGGTCGACGAGACAGACGACCAGGACCACGTGCCCCTCGGCAGCGCGGATCGCGTCGAGAGCACTCTGCACCGATCCGCCCGTGGTCAACACGTCTTCGACGCCCGCCCCCCGCCAGCCCGGCTGCCAGCGCCCCTCGATCCGCTTTTGCAGCCCGTGGGCCTTGGTCTCCTTGCGAACGAAGAAGCCCTCCATGGGCTGGCCCATGCGGTGAAAGTGCATGGTCGTGGCCGTCGTGATCGGTAGCGCGGCCGTCTCGGGTCCCCCCACGGCGTCGATGGCGACGTCGCGGAGGGCTTCCCAGACGAGTTCACCGATGAGCGTTGCCGACTCGCCATGCAGGAGGACGGAGCGGCAGTCGATGTAGTAGTCGCTGGTCTGGCCGGAGGCGAGCGTTACCTTTTGCCGGACCACGGCACGGCTGTTAAGGAGCTTGAGCAGTCGGCTGCGGGCGATGCTCATGTGAGGTTTCCTTTCACCAGATCGAATCCCACGGCCATAATCGCCAGGTCAGCCAGCACGTGAGCGATCCAGGCCCCCGCGATGTGGCCGGTCCAGCGGTAAAGCCAGGCCCAAAACGCGCCGCCCACGGCGATGGCCGCCCCGCAGCCCATGGCCAGGGTCCAGAACTGCTCGTGCGGCAAGTAGGCCTTCACGACCAGCACAT
>CALLZJ010000393.1 GCA_937858435.1 uncultured bacterium | reverse complement strand
CCCAGCACCACGTGGCCATCGGCATGGCCGCGGAAGCCGGAGCGCCCCCCGGCGTCGATAATCGGGCCCCCGCCGGGCCGCCAAGCCCGCCCCCGCTGGCCAGAGGGGCACCACCAGGCCCCCACCCCGTCGAGTTTAAGTCTGGACAACGGCCGTCTCCACAAATAAAATGCGCGCCTGGAAAACGCCCCCCCCTTAGCCCGACGCCGCCCCCTGCGCCGCTTCGATTCTCCGGAGCAAGAGACTTACCTCACGCTTTGGCGGGCCTACGACCGGCTGCGTGCCCTGGAAGATGAGGTCTTCGCCGCCTGGGAGCTCACGGCTCAGCAGTACAACCTGCTTCGGCTCTTGCGGGCGGAGCAGCCACGGGCCGTCCCCACGCTCACGCTGGCCGCTCGCCTGGTCTCCCGGGCCCCGGACATCACGCGCATGCTCGACAAGCTCGCGGCCCGAGGGTTGGTTGAACGCCAACGCACCGAGAGCGACCGCCGGGCCGTCCTGGTCACGATCACGGCGGCTGGCCTGGAGTTGCTCCGGCAGTTGCGGGAGCCGTTACGCCGCTGCCACCTTCGGCAGTTAGGTCACATGGCCCCGGACGAATTGCACGAACTGACCCGGCTGCTCCGCAAGGCCGGCCAGCCGCACGAACCCGAGGACAGTCCCTGGCGGTGAGCCGCTGCGGGCCACACCAACCTAGCAGGAGAGGGAACCGATGACGCAGAACGGCACCACTCAACCCGACGTGATCGTGATCGGCGGCGGCCCCTCGGGCAGCACCACCGCCGCCCTGCTCGCCCAGAAGGGGCTCAAGGTCGAACTGTTCGAGCGTGAACGCTTCCCCCGCTTTCACATCGGCGAGTCGCTCATTCCCAACACCTACTGGGTGCTGCAACGACTGGGCTTGCTCGACCAGATGAAAGGCAGCCACTTCGTCAAAAAGCACAGCGTCCAGTTCGTCAATGAGCACGGCAAGCTGTCGGAGCCGTTCTACTTCGCCGACCATGTCAATCATGAGTCCTCCCAGACGTGGCAGGTGCGGCGGAGCGAGTTCGATCTGCTCTTGCTGAACCATGCTCGGCAACAAGGAGTGACGGTCCACGAGGGGGCCCGGGTCATCGAGGTGGTCTTCGAGGGCCGGCGGGCCATCGGCGTGCGGGTCAAGCTGGAGAACGAACCCGAGAAGGTGGTGCGGGCCAAGGTCGTCGTGGATGCCAGCGGCCAAAGTGCTCTGATCATCGACCGGCTTGGACTGCGGGAATGGGACCCCGTGCTCAAGAAGGCGGCGATCTGGACTTACTGGAAAGGAGCCTACCGGGACCAGGGCCGTGACGAAGGGGCGACTATCGTCCTGCAGACGCGGGGCAAGAATGGCTGGTTCTGGTACATCCCCCTGCATGACGACGTGCTGAGCGTCGGCGTGGTGGCCTCGTACGACTACCTGTTCAAGAACCGCGATACCAAGGATGCCGAGGCCATTTACTTTGAGGAGGTCGGTCGCTGCCCGGGGCTGCAGCCGCGCCTGGCGCAAGCCACCCGCTGTGACATCTTCCGCAGCCAGAAGGAATACTCCTACCGTTCCAAGCAGGCGGCCGGCGACGGCTGGGTGATGGTTGGGGACGCGTTCGGCTTCCTGGACCCGCTCTACTCGTCCGGTGTGCTGCTCGCCCTGACCTCGGCCGCCATGGCCGCGGATGCGATCGGCGCTGCCCTCGCGGCCAACGATCCTTCCGAAGCCCGGCTACGCACATGGGAGCCGGCCTATGTCCAGGGCATGGAGCGAATGCGCCGTCTGGTCTGCGTTTTCTACGACGGCTTCAACTTCGGCCGCTTCGTCCGGAACCACCCAGACAAGAAGGGACTGGTCACGGACGTGCTGATCGGCAACCTGTTTCATGACGGTCTGGACGGACTCTGGCCGCTCATCGATGCCCAACAGGCCCAAG
>CALLZJ010000392.1 GCA_937858435.1 uncultured bacterium | reverse complement strand
CCAAGCTGCTGGCTGGTACCACCTTCAGCCTCCTCGGCTCCGCCTGGGCGGCCGCCCAGGAGCCAGCGCCCGCACCGCAGCCGGCACCGGCCGCGCCGGCCGCCACGGCCCAGGGCCAGGCCCCAGCGCAGCAACCGCGCGGGCCAGCCACGCTGGTCGAACACCTGCGCAGCAGCCCGGGCTTCTTCCTCGCCCAGGACGGCACCATGGGCGGTCGGCTCGACGCCTGCGATCCCTGCCGCATCGACTGGTGCTATTGCCCGCCAACCCTTTACGGCCGGGCCGAGTTCCTTTGGTGGACCCGCACGGGCGTCCGCCAGGTCGTCTCGGTCGACATGGGCGATGCTACTCCAGTGTTCCTGCGCAACCCCGACACCAATCCCGATCAACCCGGACAGCCCGGTCAGCAAGAAGGGCCCGACGTCGGCCTCAGCGACTTCAGCGGCAAGACCGCCAAGGACTTCGGCTCGCTGGACGCCAAGTTCCGCGAAGAGCCCGGCTTCCGCGTCTATGTCGGCCATGCCCTCCAGCCCGGCCTCGACATCGAGGGCGGCATCCTCTGGGTCCGCGATCATCGTGGCGCGGCCGATTTCTACTCGACCGGCTTCACCGGCGGCGCCTTCTTCGGTGCCAGCACCGCGGGGTCGCTCGTCAGCAAGTTCGCCACCCCCATCTCGGGGACGACGGCCGCTCCAGTGCTCGCTCCCTTCGACTTTGCCGAGACCGCCAGCGTCCGCTACCAGACCAGCTTGCTCGGCGGCGAGATCAACTTCCGCTGGCACCCCTACTTCGAGCCGCGCCTGCCCATCTCGCTCGTCGCCGGGCTCCGCTACTTGCGCCTCCAGGAGAACTTCGACTACCAGGCTGCCACCACCATCACCGACTCCGCGGGCGCCACGCGCCCCAGCCAAGGCTCCTACACGGTGCAGACGGAAAACCACAACATTGGCCTGCAGATCGGCACCGACGTGCAGTACTTCCTCAGCCCCTGGTGGAGCCTGATCGGCCGCGGGCGCGGTGGTCTGCTCATCAATGCCGCCAGCCAGGACTCCGCCATCCTCGGCGCGGAGATTCTCAATACCGAGTTCCAGGAAGGGCCGATGCTCGCCAGCACGCCCTTCAATGCCACGGGCAGCGGCAGCAAGACCCGGCTCGCGGGCATGGTCGAGTTCGGCATCCACAGCCACTTCCAGGTGTCACAGGGGATGGCCGTCATCATCGGCTACAACGGCCTCTTGCTGACCCACCAGGCCCTGGCCCCCAAGCAGATGGAGTTCAGCACCGCCCCCGGCGCGCAGAATCTCCTCCGCAACACGGGCTCGGTCTTCTACTATGGCCCGTCGCTCGGTGTGGAATTCACCTGGTAGGCTACTCGTCGATGATCTGAAAGGACGTGCCACGGGGTCACCTACTCGTGATCCCGTGCCCCGACCTCCGCGCTAGGGCTTGTGCGCCGGTTCCGTGAGCATCTGGAACATTTCCACGATCGGCTCGACGACGGCGGGTAGCGGTTCCGTCGTGATCTGCACCTTCGACAGGCTACCCCGCAGGCGGATCTTCATGAGTTGCTTGCTAATCGTCGGCGGGATGCGGTCGATGAGCGGCGGCAAAAGCGGCACGCTCCGGCCATAAGGCAGGCCATACATCTCCAGGTTCAAGTCGGTCCCGTTCGCCAGCATCTCCCCCTGGCCGCGCAGCGTCAGGGCGGCGCTGGACAGCATGAGCTTGTGGACTTTGAGCCGTTCCCCTTCAACGTCGAAGGTCGCTTCCGCATCCTGGAACGAGGTCCCCTTTGGCAAATGCCGGCTGAGGTAATTGAGCAGGTCCAGGATGAGAGGCACGTCGTAAATGCGGGCCCCTTCGAGGACCTTGAGCCGGCCCTGGCCCCGGACGCTCCGCAGGTCGCCGCCTGACCCCGTCAGCCGCAACCGCGCTTCGAGCCGACCCCGAATCTCGCTGCGGCGTCCCAGGACCCGCTGCGCGAGCGGCTCCAGGTCGATCCGCTCGGCGAGGAGATCAACGCTGTAGTTCATGGCACTGGTGAAGCTGACGCCGATCTCGCCCCGGACCGCGCCGCCGTGCAGCGAACTCTGGAAGCCGGAAAGCAGAATCTCCTCGCTAGTCAGGCTGACGTCGGCGGCGAGGTTCTGGAACGGCTGACCGAGCAGGACCGCCTGGTCGAGATTGAGCTTTCCCTTGGCATAGAGGCGCTGGCCATCATGCAGGCCCCGCAGCGTCAACACCCCGGTCACGTCCGTCAGTTCGACGCCGCAATGGAGCCGCGAGTTGTAGAGTCCCACCGATCCATCCCAACTGAAGCGCGTCGCGCCGATGGCACCGGGGCTATCGACGATCAGCCAGGCGGCCAGCCGCAGCGGCTGATCGGGCTCCAAGGTCTGAAGCGTGCTCCGGAGCAGCGAGGGCACGGCGGCCAGGAACTCCTTGTCGACGACGAGGCGGTCGACGTAGAGCCCCTTGAGTTCCAGGCGTTCGCCGCCGCGCTGCCGGAGCGTGAGGTTGCCTTCCTTGAGGGTAAAGACCGCGTCGCCGTGCCGGGCAGTGAGCTGGGTGAAAGTGGCGACGGGGGCCCGCCAGTGGACCTGGCCCCTGACGTCGGTGAGCAGATAAGGGAAGCAGGCAGGCTTGATCGTACCCCCTTGCGGATAGAGCACCAGATCGATGAAGGGCGGCCGTTGGCCCGCGGTCTGTTCGAACACCACGCGGCCGGAGACTCGGCCCGTGGGCTGGAGATGGTCCCAGGCTTCGCGGGCCTCGACGGGCAGAGCCTCCTTGAGTTCATCGTCCAGAAGCAAATCCTGGCCCTGGAGTTCGACGCGGAGCCGTTCGCCGTCCGGAGTCGGATCGCAGCGCCCCGAGCCGGTGACGACCCCGCCCTTGCGGTGGCCGCGGAAGTTGAAGAAACGCCAGGTGTCCTCGGCCGGTCCAATTTCGAGGGTGCCGGTGACCTGTTCGAGCCGACAAGGGAGTTGGTCGAAGACAAAGGCGCCCTCGCGGAGTTGGACGGTGATGAGCTTCCTGAGAGGCGGGCGGAGCCCGGGCTGGGTGCCGGCCGCCCGTTCGAGTTGGGCCGAACAGTCGATGCGGCCCGAGGCATGGAACTGGCGGGCCAGGCGGAGTGTATCGGGATAGGGACGCAGAGCGTCGAGCAGTTGTTCGTCGATGGGGATGTTGTCGGCTTCGGCGAGCAGGTGGAAGCCACTCTTGAGGTCGTTGTCGGGCCTGAGTCCCAGGCCGAAGGCCCGGCCCGTGACACGGACCGGCTGGCCGGCCGCCTTGCCGGTCAGGTTCACGAGCAAGCGGGGCTCGGGGCCCGCCTCGGAGTAGTCCAGTTCACCAGCCAGATGCGTCACGGGGTAGGGCAGGTCCTCGAAGAGTACCGCCATCTCCTGCGGCAATGCCCGATAGTTGAAAGCCAGCCGGCCTTGCTCCCAGCGGGCGGCTCCGAGGAAGGAGATCCGGCCGACAGGCTGGAACTCCTCACATAGGATGCGCAGCGCGCGGGGCAGTCGGCCGTAGATGGCGGGGGTGACGATGGCGTTTTCGAGCCGGACGCTGCCCTCCGCTGTCCCGTCCAGCGTGGCGTGTCCCGTGGCGGTGAAGCGCCCCTCTTGCAGGATGCCGGTACACTTCTTGATCGCCAGCCGACTGCCGTCCCAGGCGAACTCGGCTTGGAGGTCGGTAGCAGGGTAGGGCAAGTCCCCGTGCAGGAAGCGGCCCTGAGTCAGCCGGCCCGAGGCCGTGGCCACGAGCGGCACGTCGCTGCCCGGTGCGTGGGTCAGCTCGACGGTGAGGGTCAACTGGCCAGCCAGTTCCACGGGCTCCTTCTTGATCACGGGATAGTAGTAAGCCAGTCGTTCGAGCAAGGCCGGGGTCAGGTCGATGCGTGGGAAGGTCAGCACGAGGTGGGCGGCGCCGGAGCGGCTGTCGAGAGTGCCGGCCACCTGGCAGCGTCCCAAGAGATCGAGCGCGGCCGCCCCTTCGAGCCGCATCTGGGTCGCGGTCGTCGGGACCAGGGCAAGCTGCAGATCGGTGAGGCGCAGCGGCGGAGCGTTCAGCGAGAGATCATGGAAGTGCAGGCTGCCGCCTACGATTTCGATGACGGGGGCGGCCTGGTCGGACGGGTTGGCGGCGAGTTGCAGGCCTTCGAGGTTCCAGACCCCCGCTTCGTCGCGGACCAGGTGAAGCTGTGGCCGCTGGACGACGGCCCGGCGCAGGAGCAACTGGCCATGGGTCAGCCGTTCCCGGTCGAGTTGCAGGACCACTTCGGGGACGACGGCGAGCGGCTCGGCCCCTTCCTCCGGCGCCACACGCAGATCGCGGAGATGGACGCCCCCAAGGAGACGAAGTTCAGCGGCAGCCAGGCGGACATCGGCACCGGGAAACTGGTCGGCCAGGTGACGCAGCACCAACTCACGCACCGCCTGCGGATTGGTCCAGCGCTGAAAAGCGTAATAGCCACCCCCGGCCAAGACGAGGATGACCACGACGAGCGATCGCACGACCATCTTGCGGACGGACATGGCACCGGCCCAGAATCGGAGACGCGCACAGGCGGCCCGGATGTAGTGGAAGTCGGCCAGCAATGCAAGGCGAAGCGACGGCGGCAACGGCGCGGAACTAGGGCAGGGCGGCAGGGCAGGGTACGCCGTGGGCCACTTTCGGCTCCACTGATGGGCATCGGCCCTGGTGTTCGTACTTGGAGTCGACCTGGCTTCACCTCTTGACCCAAGATGCGTGGTCTTCTAACCTTGAAAGCCGGGTCCACCCCCACTGATCGCTTCGCCAGTCCGAGACCTTCTGCATGACAGCCGCCGCCGTGCCGCCTTCCTCCGACGCCGTCCCGGAACGCTTGACGCCGGAACGGCTCGCGGCGGAGAATCGCCAAACTGACACGCTGCTCGCCTGGCTCCTCGGGGGGCTGACCTTCCTCTTGGCCTCCTTCCCCGTCGAGGACCCCCAGGTCCTCTTCAGCCTGGCCGTGGGGCGGATGGTCGCCCAGGGGGAGTTCGACTTCGGGGCCGACCCCTTCTCCTACACCACGGGGGACGCGGGCTGGGTCCATCCGGGCGGGCTCGGCGATTGGCTGCTCTATCTGGTCCACCAGGCGGGGGGCGGAGCGGGGCTGGTGCTCCTGCGGGGCGTCGTCGCTCTGGCCATCTTCCTGCTCATGTGGTCGATGCAGCGGCCGGGCGGCAATCGCATGGCCGCCGTCGTCACGCTCTTCCTGGCCGTCTTGACCATGAGTCCCCGGCTGCTCGTGCGGACCGAACTCTTCAGCGTCCTGCTCCTGGTCCTCACCCTGCGGCTGCTCTGGCAGCATGCCCAGCCCAAGGGCCCGCCGACCTCCTGGTGGCGGCGCTGGTCGGGCGGCCGCTTCTGGATCTTCTTGCCGCCGCTCTTCGCTCTCTGGGTCAACCTCGACAGTTGGTTCCTGCTCGGACCGGCCCTGACCGCGGCCTGGCTCGGAGGTTGCTGGCTCCAGTACCGCTTCACCCTGGATGCCGCCCAGGCGACCGTGCAGCGTGGCGAGTTGAAGCGGCTCGCCCTGGTGCTCGGAGCCGGGCTAGCGGCCTGCGTTGTGAACCCGTACCACGTGCGGGTCTTTCGTCTGCCGGCCGAGTTGTCCTCGCCGACGCTGGACGTGCTCAACGAAGCCTACCGGTCCCGACAACTCAACCTGTCGCCGGCCCAGCGGTTTCGGCCGCCCGAGTCCCAGGCCGCCGCCGCCCTGCGGCAACAGCAGCAGGCACTCGGCGAGGAAGAGGTGCAGCGCCGCACCGACCTGATCTGGCGCCCGCTCGGCCTGGCCCTCACCGAATGGTCGTACTATCCGCTTTTCATGCTGGGCTTCATGCTCCTGCCCTTCCCCGCGGGGCGGGGGCTGCTCGTGGGCATTCCGGCCTGGCTGCTCTTCTTTGCTTTGAGCGTCTACCAGGTGCGGAACATGGCCTTCTTCGCCGTGGTGGCTGGCCCCTTGACCGTCCTCGCCTGGCAGAGCCGGGCCATGGCTCTGCCCGCGGTCGGAAGGTTGGCCGTGCTCCTCGGACAGCTTGGCCGCTTCGTCGTGCTCCTCGCGCTGCTCGGCAGTGCCTACCTGATGACGGAGCCCGTGCCGGAGTTGCTCGATCCCCGCGTCCGGGGCATCGAAGCGGTGCGCGGCTGGATCAACCCCCGTGGCTCGCTCGGTTGGTCGATGCCGCTCGATCCTTCCCTCGTCAAGA
>CALLZJ010000391.1 GCA_937858435.1 uncultured bacterium | reverse complement strand
ATGGGGACAGACGCCACGTACGGTCTGACGTTGAGGCAAGGATACGGCCACGCGGCAAGACTCCGGGGAGCGCGGCAGGCATGGACTCGGACGCCGCCGTCCATTCTATCCGAGTCTTGGGGCAGGCGGTCAACCTGGACGCAGACGGACGACTTTCCGCTGCCCCACGCGCAGGATGACCCCCTCGGCTGGGATGGCGAGGTTGAGCTTGGGATCGTTCACCTTGGCCCGGTCGGTTCCCAGGGTCACGCCGCCCCCCTGGATGAGTCGGCGGGCCCCGCTGGTGCTCGGCGCCAGCCCGGCAAGCTGCATTGCCTTGCAGACCCAGATCGCGCCGTCGGCAAGCTCTGCACTCGGCACGATGCAGTCGGCGATCTCAGTCGGGTCCTGCCGCTGGCTGAAACGCCGTTCCCACTCGGCCCGGGCCGACTCCGCCGCCGGCCCTCCGTGGTAGAACTCCACAATGTCCATGGCCAGTCGCTTCTTCGCTTCCATGGGATGGATCTGTCCGGGATCGGTGAGCCGGGCGATCTCCGCGACCGACCGATCGGTCAGCAGTTCGAACCACTCGCGCAGCAGCTCATCGGGGATGCTCATGGTCTTGGCGAACTGGTCGTAGGCCGGCTCAGCCACGCCGATGTAGTTACCGAGCGACTTGCCCATGCGGCGCTGGCCGTCGAGGCCGCGCAAGATCGGCAGCGTCAAGCAGACCTGCGGCTCCTGCCCAGCTTCGGCCTGAAGGTTGCGACCCACGAGCAGGCTGAAGAGCTGCTCGCTGCCGCCCAGTTCCACGTCGGCCCGCACTTCAACGCTGTCGTGCCCCTGCATGAGCGGATAGAGGCATTCGTGCAGGTAGATCGGTGTGCCGGCCTTGAGCCGCTTGGTGAAGTCGTCCCGCTCCGTCATCCGCTGAACGGTCATCTTGCTCGTCAGGCTGAGCACGTCGAGGAAGCGGTAGCGGCCAAACCAGTCGCCGTTGTGATGGACCTCGGCGCGGTCCAGGTCGATGATCCGCCCCACTTGCTGGAGGTAATCCTTGGCATTGGCCTCCACCTGCTCGACGGTGAGCCGGGCACGAGTCTGGTCCCGGCCGCTGGGATCGCCGACCAGGGCGGTGTAGTTGCCGATGATGAGCACGGCCTGGTGGCCCAGTTGCTGGAACTGGCGGAGCTTGCGGAGCGGCACGGTATGGCCAAGATGGACGTCGATGCCGGTGGGGTCGATCCCGTATTTGACGCGCAGGGGTCGCCCCGCCTGGAGCTTGCGTTCCAGTTCCCCCTCAGGAACGATCTGATCCGCCCCCCGGCGCAGGAGGGCGAGTGAGTCGGCGGTATTCATGCCAGGGTCTCCAGAGGTGTTCGGCAGGTTGTTCTAGCAGCCGGGCTGCCCACGCGTACCCCGAGAGATGTGATTGACGCGCCCAGAACCTTGGGAATTGGGCCATGCCCGAGAGCTACTCACGCCGCGCCAACGCCGTACTCCTCCAGGTCAGGCACATCGCCCTTCAGCTTCACGTTGACTTTGTCGATTCCAGCCACATGCTGTATGCCCTGCTTCAGAGTAGATGCGTGGCCATCCGGCGAATCTTGACGGCGCTGCAAGCGAGTCCCGACGACCTCCGCCGCGCAGCCGAGAAGCGACTGGTGGCAGGGCCAGAGTCGATTCGGGCAGGGATGGGCTGGGCCGTTAAAGCTATGCAAGCTCTGTACGAAGCCGAGGCGGAGGCTGAAGCGGCACGTCGACGGCTGATCACGACCCGGGACCTGTTCCTGGGTCTGCTTTCTGGAACGCGCGGTGGGGCCGCTGAAGCTCTGAAGGAAGTCGGCGTTACCCTTGAAGCCGTCCGCCGCGTGCTGGGCCTTAGCTCGCCTTCTTGAACTTCATCACCAGGGCACGGCCGTCGCCGCGATCAAGGGTGGCACTGAAGCTGTCTGGGCCAGTCCGTTCATAGGTCAACACGGACTTGGACCCTTCGGGGCTGGTCTGCTTGAAGACGACCTTGTCCTTGCTGGCCGATTCGGCGACGAAGACCATGGGCTTGTCTTTCTCTTCCCAGGCCGTCAGGTCGGGATGAAAGTGGCGTAGCCGAATGGTCGGCTTACCCTCCGTGACGGTGATGACCAGGATCTCGTAGATGCGGGGCTGCCCCTCCGCCGTGCGCCAGCGGAAGACGCCCATGAGATCGCGGTCCGTGGGCTGGCCCCAGATCTCCTCGAGCTCGTCGCCGTTGGGCATCTTGGCTTTCCAGGTCCCCGTCATCCAGGCGTAGTCGGCCAGCGTCACGGGGTCTTCGCCCGCCGAGGCGCCGGCCGTCAGGCCCAAACAGAGGATCAGCAGGGCAACCAGGAAGCAGCGGGGACGGAACATGGGGCGACTCCCGAGGATGGCGGTTACTTTTTCATGCAACAGATCTTGTGCTTCTTGCCCGAGCCACAGGGGCAGGGATCGTTCCGCCCGACCTTGGGCCCCTTGTTGCGAATCGGATCGACCTTCTTGACGGAGTCGCCGGTGTTGCCGCGGGGCTCGGTGGCTTCGGGCGGCGGCGCCTGGAGGGCCGACTGGGCGCTATCGTGGCGGGCGGTGCTCTCCACCCCCCGGACCGCGGTCCCCCCCTCCTCCATGCGGAAGACCGGGTCCGTCACCTCGACGTCGATGGAGTCCCACATCTCGTCGAAGGCCTTCATCCCTTGCCGCTTGTACTCGATCTTCGGGTCGATCTGGGCGTAGCTCACCAGACCCACCCCGGCCCGCAGATGGTCCATCGTGTAAAGGTGTGCGTTCCACTTGCTGTCGATCACGTGCAGGAGCAGCGACCGCTCCATGGAACGCATCTCGGGCCGATAACGCTCGTCGAAGGCGTTCTGCAGGATGCTGCGGACGGTGACGGCATCCTTGCCCACGAGTTCGTCAGCTTCGATCTGAGCCTGCAGCGCAGCCACGGCCCAGGCGGCCGCCTCACGGGCCGGCTCCGCCCCCAGCTTCGCATTCACGCCCGGCAACATCTTGCTCAGAAGCTCTTCCATCTTCTCGTACAGGCCGGAGGGGAAGAACTGCCGACTGACATCCATGAGGATGTCGCGGAGCCGGCTCCGGGACTCGACCAGAAACGAGGTCTCATTGAGGTGGTCGGCCTTGCCATTGAAGCGCTGCCGTGCCCAGGTGAGCAGCCCCTCGCGGTTGTAGCGCTGGGCTCCGCCGCCTTGTTCGGCCATGAAGTTGGCCATACCGACCTGAACGGGGAACTCCATTTCCTTCTGAACGTAGAGGGCCCCCACCTTGCTCATGATCAGGTCGCCGATCTCGCGGGCGGCCTTGCCGGCCAGTTCCGCGGGCGCGATCGTGAGGCGGAACTTGAGCTGGGCCCAGTCGGCGATGCTCCGCAGTCCGTAGTCGCTCTCCAGCGTGGGAGCACCGTCGCTGAGATCGACCCCTTCGATGTACTCCTCGGCGCGAGGCAAGAGTTCAGTGACGATGGCGGTCTTGCCCATCTGCTTCAGTTCGCGGACGCTGACCTTGAAGCTGAATTGGCGTTGGATGAAGCCAGCGAGGGCCTCCCAGTTCCATTCGTGTTCATCCTCGGAGCTGAGATTTTCCTCGACGGCGTCCTCGAGGGCGGTCAGTGCCTGCTTGGCTGCCTGGTCCCGGGCCGTGCGGCAGGCTTCCTCGAAATCGCTCCGGCGGAAGTCGCTGGCTTCGAAGACGCAGCCGAGCCGCTGGCTGGCGAACCTGGCGAAACTCGCGGGGCCGTAGTCCTCGCCCAGGCAGAGCTTCACCGTCTTGTCGACCTGGCGGCGGAGCATGTCGAGGATGAGCAGCTTGGTGTTCGCGCCGCTCAGGATGTTCTGGCGGAAGCCGTAGAGCCGCTTCCGCTGCACGTCCATGACTTCGTCGTAATCGAGCAGGTTCTTGCGGACGTCGAAGTTCTTCTCTTCGACCTTCTTCTGGCAGCCCTCGATGCGGCGGGACAGGAGCCGGCTTTCGATGGCCTGGCCTTCCTCCATGCCGAGCGTCTGCATCCAGGCGGCCATGGTCTCGCCGCCGAAGATGCGGAGCAGGTCGTCCTGGAGCGAGACATAGAAGCGGCTGGAACCCGGGTCGCCTTGCCGGCCCGCCCGGCCCCGCAACTGATTGTCGATGCGGCGGCTTTCGTGCCGCTCCGTGCCCAGGACGTGCAGCCCGCCCATCTCGATGACCCGCTTGCCTTCGTCGCGGGTCTTCTCCCGGGCCTCCACCTCGTCGACCGTCTGCTTCCACACTTCGGGCGGCACGTCGAGCCGGCTGGCATACTGGTGCTTGAGCTTGGCCCAGGCGAGGAACTCGGGGTTGCCCCCCAGGATGATGTCGGTGCCGCGGCCGGCCATGTTGGTTGAGATGGTGACGGCGCCGAGCCGGCCCGCCTGGGCGATGATCTCGGCTTCGCGGGCCACATACTCGGGCTTGGCGTTGAGCAACTCGCACTTAATGCCCTTGCGCTTGAGCATGTCGGCCAGCTTCTCGCTCCGGGCCACGTCGACGGTGCCAACGAGAATGGGGCGACCGGCGCGATGTTCGACTTCGATTTCGTCGAGGATGGCCCTCCACTTCTCCTTCTCAGTGCGGAAGACCACATCGGAATGGTTCACGCGCCGCAGCGGCCGATTGGTCGGGATCGCCACGACTTCCAGCTTGTAAATCTTCCAGAACTCGTTGGCCTCGGTCATGGCGGTGCCGGTCATGCCCGCCAGCTTCTTGTAGAGCTTGAAGAAGTTCTGGAGCGTGACCGTGGCCAGGGTCTGGGTCTCTTCCTTGATCGGTACGCCTTCCTTGGCCTCGACTGCCTGGTGCAGCCCGTCCGACCATTGCCGACCGAACATGGGCCGGCCCGTGAACTCGTCGACGATGATCACGCTCATCTCCCCGGTCTCGGGGTGGGGCATGACCATGTAACGCTTGTCGCGCTTGTACAGATGGTGGGCCTTGAGCGACTGGTCGATCAGGTGGGGCCATTCCATGTTGCCGGCCGTGTAGAAGCTCTCGACGCCGGCCAGCTTCTCAGCCTCGCGGGTCCCCTCTTCGGTCAGGTGGCAGGTATGCTCCTTCTCCTTGATCTCGAAATGGACGCCGGGCTTGAGCTGCCGGGCGATGCGGTCGGCGACCCGGTAGCGGTTGACGTCACCGTGCGCCTGGCCGCTGATGATGAGCGGGGTGCGTGCCTCATCGATGAGGATGTTGTCGACCTCGTCGATGATGGCATAGTGCAGGGCCTTCTGACACTGCTGGAACCAGGTTGGATAGGCGGGGTCGCCCCAGCGGGCTGGCTTCATGTTGTCCCGAAGATAGTCGAAGCCGAACTCACTGTTGGTCCCGTAAGTGATGTCGCAGTCGTAGGAGATGCGCCGAGCGCCGGGGTCCATGTCGGACTGAATGTAACCGGCAGTGAGACCCAACCCTTGGTAGATCGGCGTCATCCACTCGCAGTCGCGACGGGCCAGGTAGTCGTTGACCGTGATGATGTGGACGCCCTTCCCCTCCAGGGCGTTGAGGAAGGCGGGGAGCGTGGCGACCAGCGTCTTACCTTCGCCCGTGACCATCTCGGCGATCTTGCCCTGGTGCAGGACGATGCCGCCAATCATCTGCACGTCGTAGTGCCGCATGTTCTTGTAGCGGCGGGCCGACTCGCGGCAGGCGGCAAAGGCCTCGGGCAGAAGGTCATCCAGCGTGGCGCCCCGTTGCAAGCGCTCTCGGAGCCTGGCCGTGGTCTGGCGGAGATCGTCGTTGTTCAGCGCCTGCATCTGCCCTTCGAACTCGTTGATTCGGGCCAGGAGCGAGGCGGGCGCGATGCGGTAGGGAGGCTCGGCACTGGCCACCCGGGCATAGCCCAGGCTCTTGATGTAACGGTCGTTGCTGGTGCCCCAGAAGTTGGTGATGGCACTGGCCACGCCTTCGGTGAAGCTGGAAAAGGCGTCGCCGATCTTCTCCCAGATGCTCAGGTCTTCGGGGGGACGCTGGGCATCTGAACTAGGTGGCAAGTTGGTCCGCGGATCGTCCATCGTCGTGCTCACGTGGCATCCCCACAAATGCAAGGCAGCGGCCAGAGGGCCGCTGCGACCGGTGCTGGCCGATTGGGCGGGTCGGTGGCCTTCCTGGCCACGGCACCCTGGTGGAAGTGTACGGTGATTAAAAAAGGTGGTCAATACGGGCCGGTCGCAACGGTCCTACCGACCAAGCAAAAAACCAGGGCGGGAGGCCCCCGCCCTGGCTTCATGTTTTGCATCCGACCTCGCGAATGGCTCTAGCGGGGATCGTTGCCCCGGCGACGGCCCGCCTGGCCGAATTGCTTGAATTCCTCGAGCGACAGCACGCCGTCCTTGTTCGTGTCGAGCCGATCGAAAAGGCGATCCAGCATCTGCTGGCTGTTGAACCTGTCGCCGGCACCGCCAGGACCACCAGGCCGACCGCCTTCACCGCCTGGACGTCCGCCTGGTCCACCGGGGCCACCTGGCCGACCACCAGGACGCCCGCCCGGGCCTCCAGGACCGCCAGGGCCGCCCGGACGCCGACCGGGGCGAGCACCAGGCTCATCCCCAGGCTGACCACCAGGGCCGCGGCCTGGCCGGGCACCGGCCAGGGACTGCATGATTTCGCCCAGCTTGGCGAACTGCTCCCGGGTCAACTTACCGTCGCCCGTTGTGTTGAGCCGCTTGAAAAGGGCCTCGGGGTCCGGGCGGCCCCGGGCACCGTCGCCTCGGGGATTGTCGCCCTTCGGCGGGTCGGCCGGCTTGTCGTCGGCACCGGCGACGGAAAGGCCCAGCCCCACAAACGCGGCCAGGGCTAGAGCAAAGAGTCGTTTCATGAGTCTTCTCCCACAGGGGTTGGTAGGATGCCATCATCCCAGAGCTTGCATTCTGGGTATTGAACGCGCCGACCGGCGGCGGGTTCCGCACAATCCAGCCCGCGGAGGCGATTGGGTCGACATGCTCCACGTCATCACCGGGGCCACGGGGCTGCTGGGCAGCCACCTGGCCGAGCAGCTTCGGGCCGAGGGGCAGCGGGTCCGGGCCCTGGTCCGCCCCACGAGCCGTACCGACTTCCTCGACCAGATCGGCGTCGACAAGGTCCAGGGTGACTTGGGTGATCCCGAGGCCCTACGCCGAGCTTTCGACCGGGCCGACGTCGTCTACCATGCCGCCGCCAAGGTCGGCGATTGGGGGACCCGCCAGGAGTTTCTCCGGGAGACGCAACAGGGGACGGAAAACGTCGTCACCGCTTGTCAGGCCGCTGGGGTGGGCCGGCTGGTCCATGTCTCGTCCACGAGCGCCTACGGTCATCCACCGGCCGACGCCCCGCTCATCGACGAGAATTGGCCGCTCGGCACGAAGTTCTGGGTCTGGGATGATTACACACGGACGAAGATCGCCGCCGAGCGTGCCGTCTGGGCGGCCAGCGCGGCAGGGCTGCCCGTCAGCGTCATTCGCCCAAGCTGGCTTTATGGACCCCGCGACCGCCTGTCGATCGCCCGGATCGACCGCTCCCTGCGGTCACGTCGAGTGCGGCTGATCGGGCCCGGCAACAACCTCATGAACACGGTCTATGCCGGCAACGTCGCCGAGGCCTGCCGACTGGCCGCCCTCAAGGACGAAGCCGTCGGCCAGGCCTTCAACATCACCAATGACGGCCAACTCACCCAGCGGCGCTACTTCGAACTTTACGCCGCCGCCCTTGGCCACCCGCCACCCACCAAGCACTACGCCTTCTCCGTGGCCTGGAACGGTGCCTTCGTGATGGAAGCGGCTTATCGGCTGCTCGGCATTCGTCGGCCCCCCTTTATCACCCGCTATGCCGTCTGGCTCCTGGGCCGCAGCACCTTCTACTCCTCGGAGAAGGCCCAAAAGGTGCTCGGCTGGCGCTCCCGGGTCGGCTACGAGGAAGGCATCCCCCTCACGGTCGCCTGGTACCGGGCCCAGCAGCAACCCTAGCTGGGCTGGGTCGGCTACCTAGCCCTGCTCCAGCGTCGTCTCGTCGCCGATAGGCACGGTCGGCTCGCCGCCCCCCTCCCAGACCCAGCCATACTGGGTGTTGCTGGGGCCGAGTTCACGCTGGATCTCCTCCTTGAGGGCGGTCAACTTGTCGGCCTTGATCGCCTGCCGCTTCGCCTCCGGATCGATGCCAAAGAGCCGGGCCGCGTTCAGTCCCAGAATCTTGTTCTTCACCTCGTCGGTGAGCTGCGGATAGCCGTACTTCTCGATAAGTTCGTCCTTGATCCGCAACCGCCGTAGCCGTTCG
>CALLZJ010000390.1 GCA_937858435.1 uncultured bacterium | reverse complement strand
CCACGGTGCACGTCCACACCGGCTCGGGCAGCCGGCAGACCGAGTTCAAGAACCCGTGCGGCGGGGCCTACTTCGTCCGCTCCTCACCATTCCTGGATGCCGTCGATCCCCAGACCTGGTATCTGGGCGACTTCAAGCGGCAGTATCTGTGGAAGGAAATCTGGCCCATCCAGGTCTTCCGGCAGATGGCGCCCTCCGAAGACAGCTTCGACCGCGACGTGGTGGCCCGCTTCAAGGTTCGCTACTACGGCGGCATCAACGCGCTCGACCATCGCTTCGTCATCAAGGCCGAGGGCGAGTAGCCCGGACGCCGACGCGGCTTGTTTCCCCCGGTCCCGGCCGAGGCTCGGCGCTCCCCTCGCTCCCACCCCCGTCGCCAGCCCTGCCGGGCCGGGGCTTTCTCCGGCCCGACTCCACACCGCTCTCCATTCCAGTAACCGCAGGAGCCACCATGCCCGACGTCACTACCTTCACCGACGTGGCCGGGACGCCCCGCACGCCGGCCCAACTCCTCGCGCTCATCGAGCGGATCGATCTGGCGATCTACAACCTGCTCAGCGATCCCACCAAGGCCGCCTTCCGCTATCGGCTCGGCGACCGCGAAGGCGACCGGGGCGGCTACCTGCTCTGGCTGCTCGACGCCCGCCGTACCTACCAGGCGGAACTGGCTGCCCAGCCGCTCTGGCAGGCCACCCCCTGCGTCGTGGTCACCGACTGAGGAGGCAGCCCATGAGTCTGCCCATCTTTCCGCAGAACCTGCTGACTCCGGGCGACGGCACGCTGGTGCGGTTCGTGGCCGGCGCCACCAGCCGCACGCTGGGCGGCGTCGTGCTGGAACTGCTCACCATCGATTGCCGGGACCTGCCTGCCGGTCCCGACCTGGGCCGCTTCGGCGCGCCGCTCCTGGAGACCGGGACCACGCTGTGGCTGCGTGGCTTGCTCCAGGTCGACCTTCACGGAGAAGCCGTGGCCGCAAGCTGGAACGACGTCCTCACCGACTGGCTCGACCTGCGGGCGCTGCTCTTGGGCCATGAAGGGGTCGACGTCGAGGTACTGGCCCCGCCCGCGCCGGCCGAGCCCGTCCTGCTCCCGGACCTGGCTTTCCTCGTGGTCCGGGGCTGGTGGCACGACCCGGCCGCCTTCCGCTACGAACTCGGCGCCTGCAACCCCGCCTTCGTCCCGAACTCCTGATTCAGACTTTTCGCTTCCCAACAAGGAGACACCCATGTCCGTGGCTCGACATCGCTTTGGTCCGCAGTTCGTGGTGCACGTGGCGGTGGCGTCGGAGACGGCCATCCGCGCCGGCGACGCCCTGTATCTGCATGAGGGAGAGGCCAGGCCGGCCAGCAGCTTCACCTGGGACGACAATCTCGCCGCCACCCGGGCCAGTTTCAACGATCAGTTCCTGGGCATCGCCCTGGCCGACCACCCGGCCGACAGCGGTGATGAGAGCCTGTTCCCCGTCGACATCTCTCCCCTGGCCGTCTACGAGATGGACTGCGTGGTGGAGCCGCACGAGGTGGGGGCGACGCTGGGGCCACGCCAGGGGGACGGCGAAACGCTGGACCCGAGCACGCTGGAGGTGGCCGCCGCGGCCGGCAGTTCCGACTTCAAGCCGATCGCGCTCCATAAGCCGACGGTTTACGTGCGGATGCAGTCGGCCTACTGGGGCGTAAACGACGCGGCCCGGCAGTAGCCGTCCAGTTATGCCGGCGTGGGGCGGGCCCGATGTGGGCCGGGACGGTCGCCCCGTCGGCGGGCTGGTCATAAAACGGAAAAGAACCGACTGGACCGCCCGCCGCGACCGCCTTGCCGAGATGCGCCCATGCCCAAGCTGAACATGGTGAAAGCGATCAACCTGGCCCTGCACGAAGAAATGGCCCGCGATCCGAGCGTCGTGATCCTGGGCGAAGACGTGGGCCGGGTTGGCGGCGTCTTCCGCGTCACCGAGGGGCTCTTCGAGAAGTTCGGCGCTCAGCGGGTGATCGATACCCCCGTCTCCGAGGCGGGCATCGTCGGCTGTGCCATCGGCATGGCGATCAACGGCCTGCGGCCCATCGCCGAGATCCAGTTCTCCGGCTTCATGTTCAATGCCTTCCATCAGCTCAACTGCCATGCGGCCCGCTTCCGCTACCGCAGTTGGGGCCATTACCCCGTGCCGATGGTGATGCGGGCGCCGATCGGGGGCGGCATCCGCGCCCTCGAGCACCACAACGACAGCGAGGAAGCCCTGTACGTGCAGTCGCCGGGCCTGAAGGCGGTCTACCCCTCCACGCCGGCGGCGGCGCACGGGCTGCTCCTGTCCGCGATCCGCGACTCAGACCCCGTGATGTACCTGGAGCCCAAGCGGGTCTATCGGGCCCCCGTTGAGGAAGTGCCCGAGGGGGGTGACGCCTGGCCCATCGGCAAGGGCCGGATCGTGCGGCCCGGCAAACACATCACCCTGGTGACGTGGGGGGCGATGTTGCAAGAGACGCTGGAGGCCGCCGAGAAGGCCGACCAGGAACTCAAGATCGCCTGCGAGGTGATCGATCTGTTGTCCATTGTGCCGATGGATACCCCGCTCATCGTCGAATCGGTCAGCCGGACGGGCCGCTGCGTGATTGTGCATGAAGCCCAGGCGGCGTGCGGCGTCGGGGCCGAGATCAGCGCCCGCCTCAACGAGCAGGCTCTCCTCCGGCTCGAAGCCCCGGTCGCCCGCGTCACCGGCTGGGACATTCCCTACCCGTTCTTTGCCCGCGAGCACGGCTTCCTGCCCAACGTCCCCCGCATCCTCAAGGCCATCGACCAGACGATGGCATTCTGAGCCGACCCCGAGCTTCTCGGCCTTCCTTCTCCGCCTTCTCTCCGCCCCGCATCCACGCGGGTGCCGCGGGCGCGCGGTCATCATCGCCGCGGCAGGCCCTCTAGTGCCTGTGACCTGGGAAAGCTCGCACGAATAGAGCGGTCCCGGCTCCTCGGCAAACGAATTCTTCGAATTCGCTTGATACGAAAAGTGGGGCTGGTAGCTTCAAGGGCATAACCGCCCTGCTTTTGACTGAAGGGGCGTCCTCGGGGTTCCGCCGGGACCGATAACGCTGGCTCGACCGCGCCTGGGCCAAGGTGCGGCACGCC
>CALLZJ010000389.1 GCA_937858435.1 uncultured bacterium | reverse complement strand
GCCGAGGAGCCGCTCATGACCCGCTTCGTGGCTCATGAGCTGGCGACGTCTCACTGGTTCAACCTGGAAGCCGTCCGCCGCGATCTGGGCTATGCCCCGATCGTGACGGTGGCGGAGGGTCTGAAGCGCCTGGCCGCCGCGGTGCAAGAGTCCTGATCAGACGCTTATCCACAGACTAGGGTGAAGAGCCGCCCGCCGGGCCGCCTTCTCCCGTGGTCGTCTTGGGCCGAACCGAGAAGACGCAGTCGGCGGCGGCGCTGTTGCCGGCCGCGTCGGCGACGCGGATCATGACCACGTGCTGGCCGGGCCGCAGGGGCTCCGAGCGAAAGAGCAGCGTCTTGCGGGGGCTGTCGAAGAGGCCATCAGTCGGGAAGAGCGGCGTCCACTTCCCGCCGTTCTGGGCATAAGCGGCACTGACCAGCCGGCACGCCGCCGCTTCGGCCTGCACCTCGATGACGGCCCGATCCTGCTCGACGCGCAGTACCCGAGCCGTGAGCCGAGGCGGCTCATGATTCACCACGATGAGCCCGCTGATCCGCTCGCCGGCAAGCGTCTCTTCCTCCCGATTGTCCTGGCGATCGCTGGCCACCACCTTGACCTGATAGCAGCCGTTCGGCAGCGTGGTGGTATCCCATTCGAACTCGCGCTTGTCGAGTTCGGAGGCGATCTCGAGCCAGTCGTTCCAGCCTTCCTTGCGACAATGCACCGAGAAGACCAGATCGTCGTCGTTCGGATCAGCCGCGGTCCACTTGATCTTCAGGCGCTTGGGTTGATCTAGATTGGCGGTCGCAACGTCGGGGACCTCCAGGGTCAGGACGCGCGGGGCCAGATTGAGCGTCTGGTAGTGGACGGTGACGCCGCGGAGCAGCGGGGAGACGTGGGGCCGATCGCTCTGGAAAGAGACGCGATATTGCAGATAGCGCGTGGGCGGCAGACCCGTGGCCATGGACGTACCGGTTTCGGCGGTCCAATCGGTCCAGGTGTCGTCCGGGTCGGCCACGTTGCCGCCGCGAAAGGCCAGGGTTAGCTTTGTACCGCTGGGCGCGTCGGCATACCAGGAGACCGAGCCCCAGCGGGCCAGGGCCTTGGCATCGATGACCTCGGAGAGAAGCTGCCCTTGCTCCAGGCAACCGGCCGCGACCCGCCACAAGCGTCCCGGATCGCCAGCGGCCAACAGCACGCCACCCCGGCCATCGGCGGCGAGTGCCAGCACCTGGCCATGGTCGAGCCGGACCAGTTCGATTTGTTGCTCCGGCGTGATCTCGAAGACTTGCCCCTGCCCGCCAGTCCCGACGAGCACGCGATCCCCTGAGGTGGCCAGGGCCAGGACCAGGGCCTTGGTTCGCAGCACTTCCCGCACCGCCCCGTCACGGGACAGGCAGTAAACGGAACCTTCCTTGGCCGAAGGAGGCGGTTGGCCCGGGGCCGGTACGAAGGTCTCGCTCCGGCTGCCGCTGCCGACTTCCTCGCGCCGGGGCGTGGTCATGGGAGCTTCGCTGCTTCCAGCCGGCTGAGGCAGATCGCGGAATTCCGCCTGTGAGACGTCCGTCCGCTCGCTGCGGCGGGTGACGGGCGGCGTGCCGGTCCGACGTGGCGGCGCGGCACAGGTTCCGATCCAAAGCGCATCGCCGCCAACTGCCAGGGCCCGGACTTCCGCCTGCGGAGCCTGGAATAAGACCTGAGCCTTGCCGTTAGCGGTCACCCGGTACAGCAGACCGCGCGGCGACGTCCCCGCGGCCCAGTCCCCCTCGGGCAGCCGGGCCAGGGCGAGCACGTGCTCCTGCCTGGAGTCGAAATGGACGGCGGCCCGGCCGGCACGGTCGATCCGCAGCAGCCGGCCGCGCGGCCCTGTTCCGGCATAGAGCACATGAGTGGCTTCATCCCAGGCGAGCGCCCAGACGTACATCTCGCCCGTCTCGCACCAGGTGCTGGCCGTGCCGTCCGGTGCCACCCGTACCACGTGGCCTTGCGGGCCCGTGCCGGCATAGATCGTGCCGTCGGGAGCGACGGCCATGGACAGCACCTGCATGCCGGGCAGAGCGTGTACCAGCCGGACCACGCCGTCCTGCCCGACGCGCATGATTTTGCCGTCGCCGCCCGTGCCAATCACCGCCCCACCCCGCGGGTCCGTGGCGATGGCCCAAATGTGATCGACCTTGAGATCGGCTAGGGCCTCGATCCGGGTGCCGAGCCGGACCACGCCCTCCTGGTTTACGACCAGCCCTTGGAGCATGGCTTTGTCGAAGCCCTGTGGGCCTGCGTGGGTGGTGCTCTTGAGCTTGCCGGCCTCTGCCAGGCCCACCGCTGCCCACAGTGCCGCCATCACCCCGATGATGCGTTTCATGTCTGCTCCTCGATCGCGAACCCAAGCCCAAGGTCGACCAACCGCTTGCTCGTCAGGCCGGCTACTCACTCGGCCGCTGCACCCGTGCCTTGCGATCCACTGTGAAACGCAGGCTGTGGCTGCCTTGCACCATCCAGCTCGTGGCGGACCGGGCCGAAAGGGCCGCCTGTTGCACCTGCACCACGCCGGTCCGCCGGCTGTTGGCGAGCACATCCACCATGCTGCCGGGCAGTTGGGGCAGTGTCTGGCCGGAGAGCACCACGCCCGACTCCGGAGCCAGGACGCGGAGCACGACCAGATTCCGCTGGACGCCCGCTTGCAGCCGCAAGACCGCCAGCCACTGCTCGATGTCCGCGGGTTCAGTCAGCGCCGGCGTCTCCCGCACCAGGGAACGGTGATGGACCAGGTCGTCGCACACCACGGCCGTGTAACTCCCTTCCGGAAGCTCCTCCGGCAAAGCCAGTTCCACGATGACCCGCTCGGCTGGCCGCTGGAACGGCTTCACCCAGGCCGCCACTCGCAGCGTCTCGCCCGGAGCCAGCGTTTCGGTCAGGAGCACGGCCCCTTCGATCTCGGCACTGGTCCGCCGGTCGTAGAGCCGCAAGTGGCAGGAGACGCGCTCGGGCTGAATCTCTTCGAAGGGATTGCCGCACAGGCCGTGCAGCAAGGCTGCGACCTGGGAAAAGAGGCTGATGGGTGCCCGGCTGCCACTGTAGGCGCGACCCGAGAACGAATCCCGCACAACCAAGGCAGGGCGACCTGGCAGGTCGATCCGCGTCTCCATGTCGACCGTAAGTTCTTCGGGGCATTCGCCGTCCGTGTCCACGCTGTTGCTCAAGACCGCATGGACAAGCTGGGGCAGCAGTTGGCGATGCCGAACGACCTGGCAGTGGAATGTGCGTGAGCGTCCCGAGCCCGGTCGGGCCACGGTGACTTCGACGGGTAGCAGGTCGGGGGACTTGCCCAAGCGGCCGGCAATGCCGGTGCTGACGTCGGCTTCGAGAGCGCCGATCGGTCGCAGTGGCGATCCCATCTTGAAGCTCACCGTTTGGCGTGGCAGCACGGTGTGGACGTAGCCGTAGAGCAGCGGCAGATCGCAGCGGCCCAGGCTCATGAAGGGATGGCCCCAGCCCCAGACCCGCTCGCCGCGGACTTCGGTGACGGTACCGATCCCCGACATGTCGAAATCTCCCTGGACCAGGGCGGTGGCCAGGGGCGAACCGGGGCGGAGTGGTTCGAGGGCATGACGCTCTTTCAGAGCCGCGGCCACACCGCCCATGGGCATTAGGGCGAAGGTTGGGCCAAGTTGCTCACTCAGGAACGGATGTAGCCGGGGCGAAAAGCCCGAGAGGGCCAGCGGCGTCTGCAACGGAACCAGAGTCAACGATGGCGCGGCTGCGGGGGACGACGAGGCCGTTTTGCCTGGCCGGACGGTTGCTTCTTCCGGGGCACCATCCAGCGGCCAGGCGGCCTGAATCTCTACCTCGGCGTGGAGCCGATCTCCGACGCGCACGGGCCGGGGTAGCACTTGTCGCCGCGTGGAGGCTGCCGCGACCGGCCGTTGGACTCCCAGGTCGGCATACTCTTCCATCTGAGTGAAGGGGGTGATGCCGGCGATGGGCTCAGTGCCAAAGGGCCAGGCATAGGCCAAGGCACCCACCAGCTTCCCGTCCACGTAGACCGGGCTGCCGCTCATGCCGGCGATCACGCCGGTCTTCTCCAGGCCACAGCCCGAGCAGCGAGCGAGCACCATGTCACGGCCCGGGCTGGTGTTCTTGAGCACGCCCAGGATTTCGACGTCGAAGCGCTCGATCCGCGTGCCCTGGAAGACGGAAAGGCCATAGCCCTTCTGTCCGACTTGCAACTGGTCTACGTTCCAGACCAAGGGAGCGCGAAGTGGCGGCAGGCTGGCGAGCGGATCGCAGGTCAACCAAGCGGCGGCGAGAGCCAATCCGCCCCAAAGGGCCAGCGTGCGTGCGGACATGGGTCTTCTCCTCGGCACGAACGGGCGGTGGGCCGGGCAAGGGGAGAGCGTCGGGGGAGTCAACCGCGGTCCATGCGGCTGGGCGGGGGCGGGCACGGGCCGGCGGGGCGGGGGCGGCCCCGCAGTGGAACGCGGTCGCCGGCGGGGGCAAGGG
>CALLZJ010000388.1 GCA_937858435.1 uncultured bacterium | reverse complement strand
TAGCCCGACGACGGCGCCGGATGCCAAGTCGCCGACCGCCGGCCGCCGGCCCGGCTCACCCGATGGGCAGCTGCAGGGTGAAGGTGCTGCCCTCGCCGAGCTTGGACTCCACGAGCACGCGGCCGCCGTGGTTCTCGGCGAGCGTGGTCGGCGGGTCTTGCTGCTCGAGGCTCGGCCACGCTTGGGCGGACGGGGGGGCTCCTTTCACGATACGGCCACGGGGCAACTGGTCGACGCCTGCCAGCACGTCAGCCTCGGTTGCTGTACCGAGTTTGCCGACTGGTGCCAGTCGGTTGGCATCGCCGGGCTGCTGCAGCCGCAGCCCACCCTCTGGTTCATGACGGCCGATCGCCGAATGAGCCGCTGGCAGGCGGACCCGTTGCCCGCACCGCTGCATCTGGCCCGGTCGTTCCTCCGGGCTCACTTCCTCACCTGGGGCGAGAAGGTTGCCATCGCCCGGGCCCTGCGGCGGTTGCAGCGTTTGCCCACCGATGCCGATGGATCGTTCGGCGCTTGGCTCGATGCCCAGGGGCAAACGGAGCGGGTGCGTCGCCGCTTCTGGGCGACGGTGCTGGTCTCGGCCTTGAACGAACGGCCTGAACGAGTGGGGCTCAAGTATGCCCGCAAGGTGTTCGTCGATTCGTTCCTCACGGATCGCGCGGGAGGCGTGATGGCACTGCCGACCGTGCCGCTCGGCCGGCTCTACGGCCCGGAGCTGGCCGCCTGCCTGGAGCGTCTCGGGGTTCAAGTCCGTCTTGCCACCGCCGTCCGGGGCCTGGACTGGGAAAAGGAACGGGTCGCCGGCGTGACGCTCCGGTCGGGAGAGCGGCTGGCGTCCGATGCGGTCATCCTGGCCGTACCCCATGGGCGGGTGGCGGAACTCTGGCCGGCCGTGCTGACCCCGCATCCGATTCTGGACCCCATTCAGAATCTGTCGACGGCCTCGATCGTGAGTGTGCATCTCTGGGTGGATCGGCCGCTCACGCCGCTGCCCCACGTCGTGCTGGTGGACATGCTTGGCCAATGGCTGTTCAATCGGGGCGAGGTGGAGCCGGGAGTTCATTATGTCCAGGTAGTGATCAGTGCCGCGGAGGTACTGCGGGCCTGGGGGCATGAGCGGGTGCGTGAGGCCGTGGTGACGGAGCTGCGACAACTGTTCCCAGTCCAGCCGGAGCCGCGGATTCTGCGGTCCCGGGTGGTGACGGAGGTGGAGGCGACCTTCAGTCCGGTGCCGGGCGTGGATCGTTGGCGGCCCACCCAGCGAACGCCCGTGCCCGGGCTCTTCCTGGCCGGAGATTGGACGGCGACCGGCTGGCCCGCGACGATGGAGGGGGCCGTGCGGAGTGGTCGTCTGGCCGCTGCCGCCCTGCTCGCCGAGTCGCGCTAACTCTGGCCGCGCCCATACCATACCGACATGGCCAGACCCAGCAAGCTCCAGCTCGCGGCCCAGGCCCGGCAAGTGGTCCAGGCACTCGCCCGCCTCTACCCCGAGGCCCGCTGTGCCCTGCGCCATGAGAACCCCGTCCAGTTGCTGGTGGCAACCATCCTCTCGGCCCAGTGCACGGACGAGCGCGTGAACAAGGTCACGCCCACCCTGTTCCAGCGCTACCCCGATGCCGCTGCCTTCGCTTCGGCCGACCGCCGGGAACTCGAAGGGCTGATCCAGTCGACGGGCTTCTTCCGCAACAAGGCCAAGAACATCGTCGCTTGCTGCCAGGAACTGGTGGCTCGGCACGGCGGCGCGGTACCCGCCGACCTGGAAGAGCTGGTCCGTCTGCCGGGCGTGGGACGCAAGACCGCGAATGTGGTTCTGGGCGATTGCTTCGGCATCCCGGGCATCGTGGTGGATACCCATGTCAAGCGCCTCAGTCGGCGGCTGGGCCTGACCCGGGCTACCGACCCGGAGAAGATCGAGCAAGAGTTGATGCCGCTGGTGCCGCCAGAGGAGTGGACGAACCTGGGCCATCGGCTGATCTTTCATGGTCGGGCTGTCTGCCAGGCCCGCAGCCCCCGCTGCGAGGCTTGTGCCTTGGCGGAGATCTGCCCCCGGGTAGGAGTGACGGTCAAGCCGCGGCCGGCGTCCCGGGCCAAGCCAGTGCCGTCGCGGCGTCGTCGGCCCACTTCCCCGAGCAAGCACTAGAGGAACCGGACGATGCGGGACCTGTATCCCCCGGGACGGCTGGGGCTGTCTTTCGAAATCTTCCCACCGAAGACCCGCGAGGGGCTCGATGCGCTTTATGTCGTCGTTGACGAACTGACCGCCCAGCAGCCCCTCTTCATCTCCATCACCTACGGGGCGGGCGGCTCGACCCGGGATCAGTCGCTCGAAATCGCTCGCACCATCCGGGAGCGGTTCGGGCAGAAGGTGACGGCCCACTTCACCTGCGTCGGTTCGAACCGGGCGGAGATTCGGGACTGGCTTGCCGCCGCCGATCGACTCGGGGTCGAACACATCATGGCCCTGCGGGGCGACCCGCCCAAGGGGGAGACCGAGTTCAAGCAGGCCGAAGGGGGCCTGCGCTATGCCAGCGAACTCGTCGCCCTCATCCGCTCGGAGTTTCCCCGCTTCGGGATCGGTGTGGCCGGCTACCCGGAAACGCACCAGGAAGCCGTCAGCCCCGAGGCGGACCTAGAGAACCTGAAACGCAAGGTCGACCTGGGCGGCGACGTGATCTACACCCAACTCTTCTTCGACAACGACGACTTCTTTCGCTTTCGGGATGCTTGCGTCAGTCGCGGCATCACGGCACCGATCGTGCCTGGCCTTCTGCCCGTGCTGAATCTCAAGCAGATTCAGCGGATCACCACCCTGTGCAAGGCCAAGCTCCCGACGGAGTTGCTCGCCAGTCTGGAGGCCCGGGTGGACGACCCGGTCGGCCAGTTGGCGGTCGGCGTGGACTGGTGTGCCCAGCAATGCCGGGGGCTGATCGCGGGTGGGGTGCCAGGGCTGCATTTCTACGTCCTCAATCGGGCCGACCACATTCGCCGCATTCTGGCCCAGATGCGTTGAGTCGCGTGGCCGCCGCGCTCCTCGGCCAGTCGGGTTTGTCAGGACCCCGTCACACCGGGTAGAATGAGTTCGTGGCGTGTTGGTCACATTGGGAGTCCGGGCATGAAGCGCGAATGGAAATGGAACGCGAGTTGGTGCGTTGCGCTGGCGTCGCTGTTGGGCCTGGCGGCCTTGGCCGCCGCATGGACCGAGGCTCCCTTCCGTTACGCGGACCAGACGCACGGCTCGGCCCGGCTCAGCCACATGAACGGCATCCCCGTGATGCAGATAGGCGGCACGCCGGAGGAGATCGGCGAACAGGCTGCCCGGCTCGCCGTCCTGGCCGCGCCCAAGCTCGCCACCTATCCACGCGAGTTGGTCAACCACTTCGGCGGCGGCGGCACCTGGCCCGTGCTCCTGGCCCTCTCCAAGCAGTTTCTCAACAACTTCCCTCCCGACTACCGCCGTGAACTGGACGCCCTCATCGCTCACTGTCCCGGGCTCGACCCTGACCTGATCATCGCCGGCAACACGCTCTTCGACATCAAGAAGTACATCGCTTGCACGTCACTCATGGTCGAACGGTCGCGGAGCGCCACGGGCCGAGTCCTTCTGGGACGGAACCTCGACTTCCCCACGCTCGGCTACTTGCAGCATTACTCGCTGGTCACCGTGGTTCGGCCGACGGGGAAGCGGGCCTTCGCTGCGATTGGCTTCCCGGGAATGGTGGGCGTGCTCTCTGGGATGAACGACGCCGGCCTGGCCCTGGTCGTGCATGAGGTCTACGCGTCGCGGGACGGAGCTTCCGTACTCGATTTCAAAGGCATGCCCTACGCCCTCTGCTTCCGCAAGGTGCTTGAGGAATGTGCCACCGTGGCCGAGGCCAGGGCCCTGCTGGAGAAGCTGCCGCGTACGACCCATCTGAACCTGGCCATCGCCGACCCGGAGACGGCCGGCGTGCTCGAAATCACCGCCAAGAATGTGATCTTCCGCCCGGCCGAGGAAGGCTTCGCCTGCTGCACCAACCATTTCCTGAGCCGCGAGTTGACGCTACCGCAGCACCACAACATCTACCTGACGGTCGATCGGCTTGAAGCCGTCGCGGCTCGTCGGCAACTGGACAAGCTCGGCGTGGCGGACCTGGCCGGGGCCCTGCATGCGGCCAACCTCGGCGTCCACACGCTGCAGACCATGGTCTTCGAGCCCGAGACCCGCACCCTCTGGCTCGCCATCGGCTCCACGCCATCGTCGGCCTTGCCTCTCAAGCGGCTGGATCTGGCCGAGCTACTCCGCCCTTCGGAGACGCGCCCGGCCGCCAGCCAACCGGCCGGGCGCCGCTGCGTTTTTTTCCGGCCTCCCTTCAGTCCGCCGGAGCGAGGCGGCCGGCCGGCGCCCCGCGCACCACCACTGCCAAGATCACCGGGTCTCCCTGGCTGTCCCGCAGCCGATGCTCGGCCAGTACCCGCCAGTCGTCACGGGGGCCAAGTTGCTCCCATTCGCCGGGCGTGACCAGCAGATAGACGGGCCGGGTCGAAAGCGTGAGTTGCTCCCAGTCTCGGACGCGTCGGGCCGCCCGACCGCTGTAGAACATCACCCCTTCGTCCTTGAATTGGCCCAGATAGAGCGGAGCGTCCCGGGGCACGAGGGCCGCCACCTGGGCACCCTTGGCCCGGGGTGAACGAGCCTCGTCGCGGTAGGGGAGCACGACCGTGATCCACGCCAACTTCACGACCATCCAGGCGATGATGAGACAGCCGAAGACTCGCGCCCAGGCCCCGACCTTCGAGCCCTGCCAGCCCTCGCGCACGCCCCCAGCCCCGCGCCGAGGAGCACGTCCACCACCCACCACCAGTCTCGGTACAGCACGTAGGGAGACAGCCCGGCC
>CALLZJ010000387.1 GCA_937858435.1 uncultured bacterium | reverse complement strand
CTGCTGGCCGACCCGTTCACCACAGACATCGGCGGTTTGCTCGCAGGCATCAACGACACGGCTCCGGGCTGGAGCGTGTTTGGAGGGATGGTCAGCGGTGCCGAGGCGCCCGGACAAGCGGCCCTTATCGCGAATGGTTCGACCTATCGCGATGGCATCGTGGGCGTCGCTCTCAACGACCGCGTGCTGGTCAATCCCGTGGTGTCGCAGGGGTGTCGACCGATCGGCAAGCCTTACATCGTAACTAAGGCAGACCGGCGCATCATTTACCAGCTCGGCGGGCAGAACCCGCTTCGGGTGTTGGAGCAGATTTTCGAGGCCGCTACGCCGGAAGAGCGGAGCTTGATGCGGCAGGGGGTGCTCGTGGGTCAGGCCATCAAGGAGACTCAACCCGAGTTTCGGAGGGGCGATTTCCTGATTCGGCATTTGCACAATGCGCACCCAGGCAGCGGTGCCATTGGCGTGAGTGATGCCATGCGCGTCGGGGTGACCGTGCAGTTCCATGTGCGGGACGCCGCCTCGGCCGACGAGGACCTGCGAGCGCTCGTGAACGGCAGCCAAGGGCCGGAGCGGCCCAGCGGCGCCCTCTTGTTCTCAGGCAATGGGCGTGGGACTCGTCTCTTCCCAGGGCTGGAGAGCCACGACGTGGGTGTGCTGCGGGAGCTGGTGCCGGACCTGCCTGTCGCTGGTTTCACTTGTGCCGGTGAACTGGGGCCCCTCGGCGGCAAGAACTTCATCCACGGTCAGACGGCCAGTATTGCTTTCTTCCGTTCGCGGAACGATGGACCCATCCCGGCCAGTTGAGTTTCCCGCTTGGACAAACTCTACTTGCGGCAAGCCAGCCTCTGGGGGCTGGGCGTCTTCAGCGAGCGACATGGGCGCCTGTGACGTCGGCGCCTAGCTAATGGCGACCTTATCACCCCAGCTCTAGCGGTTCTGCCGTGCAGGACCTGGAGCGCGGGAGGGGTGACTATCGGCAGGGCGTGATTCCCACCAAGGCGGCTTGGAGCGGCTTCCGATGATTTCCTCGTCCATGGTCTTCGTGGAATGCGGGAAGGACTCCGCTCATGTCCGCCACTCGGGTCTACCAGTTGCTCGCCATCGCCGGCTGGACCGTCGTGGCGATTCTGGTTTTGCCCAGGCTTTGGCCGGAGCCGCCTGCCCCGGTACCCGTGCAGGGACGAGCCCATTTCAGCGGTCGGCCCCTCCGCGGCGGCACCATCGTCCTTTCGTCCGATCCCGACCGTGACGACCGCGAACTCCTGGCCCAGGGCGAGATTCGAACAGACGGTTCGTTCAGTGTTCGGGCGGAAGGGCTCGCAGGCGTTCGGCCCGGCTGGTATCGGGTCACGCTGACTGGCGTCGATGCCGCGGGGCGACCGACGCCGACGCGCTATCGGCACCCGGAGCAATCGGCTCTCTTGTGCCACATCCAGCCGGGCGGTCCAGTGATCCTGGACTTTCACTTGCGACCGTAGGCAAGTTGCGATGACCGGGCAGCACGAATGAACTGGGTGTTTGCAGCCGTTACAACTTGCCCACGCCAATCAGCCGGAGCAGCGGGCAGACTTCAGCCAGCTTCCTTGGGCGCAACCATTGTCGTCATCAGCACCTGGAGGGACGTGAACTAGGGACCGAGCGCGGCGGGTTTCGGTTTGGCTCGGCTTTTGCGGCAAGAATTGAAGCGAGGGGTGTAGCTGCCCCGACCTGGCACTTCGGAGGCCGATCACATGACCGCGTGGCAGCAGCGACTGGGCGGATGGGTGCTCGTGGGACTAAGCCTGGTCCTGAGCCAAACCATGGCGACCGCGGGTGAGCGCCGACCCCAAGCCGTCTCGGCCAACTTCGAAGTGACCGCTCCCACCCCGGAAATCGCCCAACAGGTGGCTCAGTATGCCGAACGCTGGCGGCAGGCCAAGGCCCGCGAGTGGCTCGGCAAGGACATGCCCAACTGGGGTCAGCGTTGTCCCATCCGCGTGACGGTCACGCCGGGCGGCGCAGGCGGGGCGACGACGTTTGCTTTCGATGGCGGGGCCATTCTCGAACAGGACATGCACGTCGAGGGGTCGCTAGAGCGGATTCTCAACAGCGTCCTGCCTCACGAAGTCACCCATACGGTCTTCGCTTACCATTTCCGACAGGCGCTGCCGCGCTGGGCCGACGAGGGCGGCTGCGTGCTGTCCGAGGACGACACCGAACGCCGCCGGCACGATCAACTGGTGCGGCAGAGCCTGGCGAGCGGGCGCGGCTATCGACTACGTGTCCTCTTCAGCATGAAGGAGTACCCCCGTAGCGGCGAGGACATCATGACCCTCTACGCCCAGGGCTATTCCGTCGTGCGATTCCTCGTGGAGCAAAGCAACAAGCCGGCGTTTCTCAACTTCCTCAACGACGGCATGCGGCAGGGCTGGGATCAAGCGTTGCAGCGGCACTACGGTTACCAGCGCATCGAAGAACTCGAAGCGGCGCGGCTCCAGTGGCTGCGCAATGGAATGCAGATGAGGGGCGACGTCCTGGCTCGGGATCGGACACGCTTGCCTGCCCAGGCGACGGTGGCGGCGATGCCGCCGCAGGGGCACGGGGCCGAACTCGGTCCGCCGCGGTCGCTACGTTCAGAGAACGGCTTCCCGACCCCGCAGCAGCCCGGCCAGCGTCTGGCGGCGGGTGCGGCCTGGAGCCCGACGGGGACGCCACAGGCCGCCAGCCACGGCCCGGCCAAGCTCCTGCCCATCGAGTATGACTGAAGACGAAAAGGGCCAGTGTCGTCCACCGGGGCCCTGGGCGTAACCGCTTGAACCTAGTCCTGAACCTGCGGGATCGGCGTGCCGGCCGGCGCCATGAAGCCAGCGGGCACCACCGCGCCGCCCTCGCTGTCGTTGGTGATCTGCGCCTGCTCGAGCGCGGCCAGCAAGGCGTGAGCTTCCAAGCACTGCGGCTCCACCTGGATGGCGACGGTCAGGTACTGCTTGCTGAGTTCGACCTTGCCCAGATGTTTGGCCATGAGGGCCAGGCGGTAGTAGGCGAGCGCGTCGCCGACGTGGCGGCGGAAGACGGTCCAACTCTCCTCGTACTTTTCGCAGCGAGCAAGGCACCAGCCGTAGTGCGTGGCCATGGCCGAGTCCGTGGGCTCCAGTTCACAGGCCCGTTTCAGAGCCGCCACGGCGTGGTCCCATTGCTTGGTCTTTCCGTAGCACATGCCCAATTCAAACCAGACCTGCCCGGTCTGGGGGTTCTGATCCAGGGCCTTGAGATACTGTTCGATGGCCAGGGGGAAGCTGCCCTGCTTCTCGTGCAGGCGCGCAAGGCCAAGGATCGCCGGAACGTAATTGGGCGACAGTTCCAAGGCCTGTTCGTAGAGCTTGCGGGCCTCGCGCCAGGATTCCTGTTGGATGCGCAGGGCCTGTTGCCGCTGCTGTTCGAGGCGGACCCGCTCGTTCTCAACCGCGGCCGGCATGGCCGCGGAGAGGCGGTCGATCGAACGCTGGGCGGTGTCGGCGACGGAGAGGCGTAGCTCGGCGAAGGCCACCACGGTGTCGGGCTTCGGCTTCCAGTTCGGGCCTGGCTTGACGAAGGGCTTCTCTGAAGCCGTGCGGCCTTCGGTCAGGCCATTACTATGGGTGCTAAACTCGCGGATACAACCGACACTGGCGGAGAGCAGACTGAGTCCGAGCGCGACGGACGTGAAGCGGCGCATCCTGGCCCCCTTGTGGACCTGCCGGCCGTGCCCCCACGCCGCCAGGTCAGTTAGCCAGTTCCGCGCCCCTCTCTACTTGAACTCAGCGATAAACTGGGTAGCCGCTTCCGCGATGAGCTGCGGCGTGAGGCGCACCGGCTGTTTGCGGTATCGGCAAATCGCTTGTACAATCTCCAACAAATCCCGGCAATCGCTGGCCCGTGCGCTCCGACCCCGACGGTAGTAGCGGTCGTACAGGTACTCGATCGACTCCGCGGACATGTTCATGCCCAGGCGCTTGCAGTTCATTTCGAAGATGCGGGAGTAGACGTCGGGCCCCGGTGCGTCGATGCCGACCTTGTGGCGGATACGCCGCAGGAAAGCGTCGTCGACCAGGTCCTTGGGGTCGAGGTTGGTCGAGAAGATGATGAGCTGCTCGAAGGGGACTTCGACTTTCTTACCGGTAGCCAGTGTCAGGTAGTCGTGCCGGCTCTCCAGGGGCAGAATCCAGCGATTGAGCAGTTCCTTGGGGCTGACCAGTTGGCGGCCGAAGTCATCGATGAGGAAGACGCCGCCGTTCGCTTTGACGTGGAGCGGCGCCTGGTAGAAATTGGCTTCCTGGTTGTAGCGCAGGTCGAGCATGTCGAGGTTCAATTCACCACCCGTAATGACCACGGGCCGACGAATGCGGAGCCAGCGGGCATCGATGGTGTTGGTGTTGAGCAGCCGGCGGATCGTCGCTTCATTGTCGTCGAGGCGTTCGTTGGCGGGATCGTCGGCCAGTTGGTGCAACGTTGGATCGTAGACGGTCACGATGCCGCCGTCCGCATGGAAGGCGTAGGGCACGTAGACCGATCCGCCCGAGCGATTCATGAAGTCGCCGATGGCGGTGGCGACAGCGGTCTTGCCGTTGCCGGGCGGGCCGAAGATGAAGATCGATTTGCCGCTGACCACGGCCGGGCCGATGGCCATGAAGAGTTCATCCGGCAGCACCAGGTGGGTGAAGCTGACGCGCAGGAGTTCTGGGGTGCAGTGGATCCCGGTGACGGCCTGACGGTAGGCCTGTTCCACATAGTCTTCGAGCGGCACGGGGGCCGGCCCGATGTAGCTGCAGAGTTTGTAGGCCTCCCGGGCCCGCTGCCGACCCAGGTCCGTCAAGGCGAAGCGGTAGGAGACCTGGCCGATCAGATCGCCACCC
>CALLZJ010000386.1 GCA_937858435.1 uncultured bacterium | reverse complement strand
GCCGTCGCGCCATATTCGCAGAAGTTCGGGGTCGACCGCCACGCCGCGAACGTCCAGTTGCCGCAGATTCGGAAGCTTCTCAAGGAGTTGCTGAAGTCCCGCCTCGGAGATGCGGGTCTGGCTCAGAACCAGGCCTTCCAATGTGCCTAGGCCGTGGAGGGCCTGCAGCCCCTGATCGCTGATCGCAGAGTTGGCCACGTCGAGTCGCTTCAGCTTTGGCCAGCCCCGGAGTAGCTCGACCACCGCATCGGTCACATCCGGATTGGCCATTTGGAGCACGACCACGTCCCGCTGCAGGGCCAGGAACGGGGAGTCGGTGCGATTCCAGCCGGTCAAAGTCAGGTGCCGCTCCCCGTCGACGATGCGGTCGATCTCGCCGAGGTCGGGATAATAGCGTTCGTACAGATTGATGCCAAACGCCGTGCCGACGAGCGCGAGTCCAAGCAGCATCAGCCACAAGGGCGGCCGGGCACTCTTGCCGTGAATCAGAATGTAGATGAGCAGCGGCACGACGACGAAGCCGCCCAGCCCCCAAAGCCAGTGCTGCCGCCAGGCGCGCAGCCAGAGCCAAATCCAGCCGACGGCCGCGAGCCCACCGCCCGCCGCCAGGAGAGTGAACAGAACCGTTTCCATGTCGCGTGGCTGCCCCGAGATCGAGGATGAAGCCGGGGACGCGACGAGTCGAACGGACTGGGCGTCCAGGCGCGTCGCTTGGCCGGCACTCTAGTCCCAGTTTATGGTCAGGCGTGACAGCGGGCCGGGGACGTGCAGGCGGGTCAAGGGCACGGAGCCATCCAGGTGAGCTGCGGGTGACAGCGTGACCCGATTGGTCGTGGAGCGCAAGGTCAGATGGTAGTGCAGGCTCAGGAGGACCACGCCGTCCTCCGGCTCGACGTCGACGAGGGTGATGCGGCGCTGGTCCAAGGTGTCGACCCGGGCCTGACCATGGAGTATGTAGCTATGGGGCCGACGCAAGGGAATGAGATGGCGGCCGCCTGCGAGCGGCACGGGCCGGTCGGCCGTGGGCCACGCCGCACATCGGGCCAGCACGCCCTGGCTATGAGCGACGATCCAGCCGATGTTCAGGCTAGTGACACAGCGGTCCAGTTCGCTGTCGGACCAGTCGGCCAGGCGTCGTCCCCGCCACTGCCCTTCCCCGAGGTGCCACTGCAAGTGTTCGATGGGCCCCTGGCGCGACAGGCCGCCGATGAAGTGGCGGTCGGTCCCGGCCGGGAGCAAGGGGGACCCGGGGTCCGTTGTGGCGGCATCTTCCCAGAGGATGCCGGCCGTCGGCTCGGTCGCTTCACGGAGCTGGGCCATGAGCTGCTCCACGCCGGGGCTGATGCCGACCGGGAGTGGTGCAACCTGCAAAGGCCAGTCGGGACCGGAAGCCGCAGGCATGAGCAAGACGACAACGGCCACGACCGTTCCTGCCAGGGCTACCTTGGTGATGCGTGCCCAGACCCGCCCGGATGTGCCACCGAGCCAACCAACGAGGGTTCGCAGTCCGACGGCGGCCGGCAGCGTGGCCACAAAAAGGGCGAGATGAAAGCAACGCACCGCTTCGCCATGAAACCAGCCGTCCAGGAGCGGGGCGAGCACGGCCAGCCCCAGCGCCTCCACCATGACCACCAGCCAGCCGCGTGTGCCGCCCGTGGGTAGACAGCGACGGAGGCGATGCAGTCCCCAGAGGCCAGCGACGACGAGCAGGCCGGACATGTAGGAAGCGCCGGCCAGCACCTCGGCCCACCAGTCGAGCCAGCCCGCCGACACGATGGAAGCGGGACCGGTAGACGGGGGCTCCGCGAGCAGCCACCAGTTCTCCCCCAGCGCCAGAAGCCAGGGTCCATTGGCCAGCAGGGCCCCGAGTAGCAGAGTCGCCAGGCTGGCCTGCCAGGTCCAGGAGCGCTGCCAACCGACTCGTAGATAGAAGACGAGCATGGCGGGCAGCAGCAACAGGAGAAGGGCAGGCTGGAAGAAGATCACCAGCGTCAGACAGACCACGGACCCCAGCCAGGTCCGGAGCCCGGGCGCTGAGAACATGCGGGTCAGGAGTGCCAGTGTGAGCACGAGCAACCCGCAACCCAGGAGCCAGGCCCAGTCCCCTTCCCAGAGCCGCTGTGTGCCGAGATCGCTCCAGGCGAGCAGAATCTGTAGGGCCAGAGCCAGGCAGCGTACGCCATGGCTGAGTCCCAGCAGCGCCGCCGCGAGGTAGCCCACAGCCGGGAGCAGAGCCCAGGTCAGGGCCAATCCCACCTTGTATGCCGCCGCTCCGCTCAAAGAGCCCGCCAGGAGCCAGGCAAGTTCCGCGGGCTTGCTATCCGCGTCGAACCAGGGAGTTTTCGGATACCCCGCCTGGAAGCGTGGATCGTAGGACGTGAACTGGCCCCGCTCGCGCCAGGCTTCGGCCCCCAGCTCGCCATGGACGAGGTGAAGTGCATGTTCACCGGCGAGGATGGGCTCGGGTGTGAGCAGGGTCGATTGCTGGGGCGGGCCGAAGAGCTGGAGCGTCAGCCAGCCATGGAACATGAGCAGGACCAAGGCCGCCAGCCGGGCGCACCACCGGCCCGAGCAGGTGGAGGCGGTCCCCGTGCCGTTCATC
>CALLZJ010000385.1 GCA_937858435.1 uncultured bacterium | reverse complement strand
TGACTTGGGTTCGGCCCTGTCCCAGGGGCCGCCAGACGGCGAGAGTTGGGTACTGGCGGCGCGTATTCTGGCACGAGCGATCGAACATGCGCCTACCGAGTCCGAGGCCAGCCTCTATGCCGAGCGTGCCGTCGCCCTGCTGAAGCAGTCGCGCAAGTTGCCCTTCTTCCGCGGCGTCTGGCACGTTGAGGACCTGGAATGGCTGCCCGACCTGGGACCGCTTCAGCGCATGCCGGCCTATCGCGCCTTGCTCGAAGAAGTGGCCCAGGTGGAGCGTCCGTGAACGGGCTCGGGCCGATACTGGGCGGCATAATCGCCTCGACGTTTGTAAGTTCGAGTTCTCCAATGTATAAAAGCGTCAGGTCCGTGGCTCGGCTGGCCACCGGGGCGCCCCCCGGGGCCGGGCTGCCGACTCTCTCGACACCGAAAGGACGTGCTTCATGATGCGATGTGGGTTGGCTCTGGTGCTGGCGGCGCTGCTGGCTGCGCCCGTGGCCGCGCAAGAGAAGACGCTGACCTTGGGCGACGCGGCACCAAAGATGGTGTTCAGCCAGTTCGTCAAGGGTGAGCCGGTCAAGGAGTTCAACAAGGGCACGGTGTATGTCCTGGAGTTCTGGGCCACCTGGTGTGGGCCGTGCATCGCTGCCATCCCCCACGTGACGGAGCTGCAGAAGAAGTACCCGAAGGTGGTCTTCATCGGCGTGAACGTGTGGGAGGACGACCCGGAGAAGGTCAAGAAGTTCGTGGAGAAGATGGGCGAGAAGATGGAATACCGCGTCGCCATCGACGAAGGCGGCGACCAGGGGACCATGTCCCGCACTTGGCTGCGGGCGGCAGGTCAGAGTGGCATTCCGTGCTCGATGATCATCAACGGCGAAGGCGTGGTCGCTTGGATTGGCCATCCAATGCAGATGGACAAGCCGCTCGACCAGATCGTGGCTGGCACCTGGGACATCAAGACTGCCGTTGAGGAAGCGCGCAAGGAGCGCGAGGCGGCCCGCAAGATGGATGAACTGAGGAATCGCTTCCGTACGGCGATGGCGAAGGGCCCGGCCGAGGCGATCAAAGTGATCGACGAAGTCATCGAAGGTGATCCAGCCATGGAGAAGCAACTGGCCATGGCCAAGTTCCGGCTGCTTGATCAAATCAACAAGCCGGACCAGACGGCAGCCTACGCCGAACGGATCATCGACACGCTCTTTCCGGATGAGCCCATGGCGCTCAACAACATCTCGTGGACGCTGATCGATCCCGAGCGGCCGACCGAGGTCGACGCCAGCCTGAAGAAGCTGGCCCTCAAGGCTGCCCAGAAGGCCGATCAACTCACTGAGTCCAAGGATGCTCCGATTGCCGATACCCTGGCTCGCGCCTATTTCGTCAACGGCGACGTGGACAAGGCGATCGAGGTCCAGGAGCGCGCAGTCAAGCTCGGTGCCGGCACCGAGCACGAGAAGGAGTTCAAGGATCGCCTCGAGGAGTACAAGAAGGCGAAGAAGTAACCCAGGCGCCCGGCGACGGGCCCTGAGACTCCGATCATCTTCGAGGCCGAGCCTCCTCCATGGCTCGGCCTTCTTTTACTTCATTCACCCTGCGAGGCTGCCATGCCCCGTCACGCGGATCGGGCTGCCGATGCTCTGCGGCCCCTCGACTTCGATCTGTCACCCCCCAGCCTCGCCCACGGGGCCGTGCTCGTGAGCATGGGGCAAACCACTGTCCTGTGCACTTGCAGCGTCGAGCCGGCCGTCCCCGAGTTTCGCGTTGGCTCCGGCAAAGGCTGGCTGACGGCGGAATACAACATGCTCCCGGGTAGCACGTTGCCCCGGAAGGCCCGTGATCGGGGGGGCAAGGTCGATGGCCGCTCCGTGGAGATTCAGCGGCTGATTGGAAGGGCCCTGCGGACCATCGTCGACTTCGAGAAGCTCGGCGAACGCACGCTCTGGGTCGACTGCGACGTGCTCCGGGCCGACGGCGGCACGCGGACCGCTTGCATCAACGGCGCGATGCTGGCTCTGGTTGCCGCCCTGGCCGCCCAGCGGTCTACGCTGCCCCATCCGCCCCGGGAGCTGATCAAAGGCCTGGTGGCGGCAGTCTCGGTGGGACTGGTAAACGAGGAGATCCTCCTCGACCTGGATTACCGGGAAGACCGGGTCGCGGCCGTCGATCTCAACGTCGTCATGACGGACCGGGGTCAGTTCATCGAAGTGCAGGCGGGGGACGAGGAGGCCACGTTTACGCCATCCCAATTGGGGCAGATGCTCAGTTTGGGCGAACAGGGCATTGCACGCATCATTGCCGCCCAGCAAGCGGTGCTGGCGGCCCATGAGTCTCTGGACTAATTCCAGATTTCTGTTAAAGGCTAGGTCGCCCCGGGGCGGTTGTCGGCAAGTCAATCGCCCGAAACCGTGCATGGAGGGATGACGCATGCGCCTGGCACATGGATGTGCGGCCTGGGCTCTATTGCTTCTGGCTGGCTGGGCCGCCGCCGATGAGAGTTGGTTGAACTTTCGCGGCAAGGTGGAAGCCGACCCGAACAAGGTCTACTGGCTGAGCGCCGGCGACGGTGCCTACGTGATCTACGTCGCCAGTTTCCGCGGCGACAGTGCCGAGGAGATGGCGCGGAACCTGGTGCAGGAACTGCGGGCCGACTTCAAGCTCCCCGCCTTCATGCTCAAGCGCGTCGACGAAGAAGCCCAGGCCGAGCGCGAGCGCTTGCGGAAGCTCCAGGAAGAGCGTGGCCAGACCTCCCGCGCCGTGAAGGTCCGGGTGTTCGAGGACTACGCGGTGCTCATTGGCGGCTTCAAGTCGGAGGAAGCGGCGCGCAAGGCGCTCCCCGAACTCAAGAAGCGCCAGGCCCCCAAGACCCTGCCCCACGTGCGGCTGCAGATCTGGACCGATCCGCTGTCGGCGCGCCGCGAGGGTCGGCACGAGCCGGCCAAGCCCCTGGAAGAGGGGCGCGTCAGCCCCTTTGGCCACGCCTTCGTGACCCGCAATCCGCTCACGACGCGCCTGAACCCCGTCGAGGTCCAGCAGGTGGCGGCTGCCAATCAGGCCCTGGGCGCCGCGGAGAAGTTCTCCATCTTCAACAACAAGAAGCCCTATACGCTGGTGGTCATGGTCTTCCGAGCGCCGGCCCAGCTTCAGCAGGAGCGGCCGAGTGTCTTTGACCTCAACGCCGGTTTCTTCGGCACGCGGACCCGGACCACGCAGTCGCCCTGGCAGAATGCGAACTGGCTGGCGGACCGGCTGGCCCATCAACTGCAGGACGGCGGCAAGGGCTACGAAACGTATCTGCTCCATACCTCGGAAGCCACGCTGGTGACTGTCGGCGGCTTCAGTGGTCCTGCCGATCCGGCTCTCAAGGAAGCCCAGCAGCGGCTGGCCCGCCTCAACGTGGGTGGCATTCAGTTGCTCGATATGCCCTATCCCATGCAGGTGCCCAATGCCCGCTAGGCGGGTCGGGGCCGGGCGGCCGCTCGGCGCCTGATTGCCGATCCACGCCCACTCCTTAGATTGAAAAACGGCACTGCCCCGCGTCGGCTCACCGGCACGGGGCAGGCTGTTGTTCTCTAGGGTGAGATGCTCATGACCGCCACCTGCGTCGTTGGCCTGCAATGGGGCGATGAAGCCAAGGGCAAGATCGTCGACCTCCTGGCCGAGCAGCACGACTGCATTGTTCGGTACAACGGCGGCTCCAATGCCGGCCACACCGTCGTGCATGGCGATCAGAAGTTCAAGCTCTCCCTCGTGCCCACGGGGATCCTGCGCCGGGGCAAGCAGGCCGTCATCGCCAACGGCGTGGTGGTCCATCCCCCTAGCCTGTTCGAAGAACTGGACCGGCTGCGGGCCGCCGGCGTCCCCATTGCCGACAACCTGGCCATCAGCGACCGGGCCCATGTCATCTTCCCCTACCACTTGCGGGAAGAGGCGGCCCTGGAGGGCATGTCGGGCCGTCCGATCGGCACGACGGGGCGCGGCATCGGGCCTTGCTACATGGACAAGGCTGGCCGGGTCTGTGCCATCCGGGTGGGCGAGCTACTCGACCCCGTCCACCTGCGCGCACGGCTCGACCAGATCGTGCCCTTCAAGAACCGGCTGCTCGCGGCGGCTGCTCCGGAGGCGGAGCCCTTTGCCGCTGCTGCCCTGGCCGAGGAGTATGCGCGCTACGGTGCCGCGCTTCGGCCTCACGTCACCGATACGTCCCACCTTCTCCACGAGGCTTTGAGAGGCCGGAAACGCCTGCTTTTCGAAGGTGCTCAGGGCTCGCTGCTGGACCTCGACCATGGGACATTCCCCTATGTCACGTCATCGAACAGTTCAACGGCGGGGCTCTGGAGTGGCAGTGGCGTGCCGGCCCGCCATCTGACGAAGGTGGTGGGCGTTATCAAGGCCTACACCACGCGCGTTGGTGAGGGGCCGTTCCCCACGGAACTGCACGATGCGGTCGGCGAGCAGATTCGGCAGACGGGCAAGGAGTACGGCACAGTGACCGGTCGGCCGCGCCGCTGCGGCTGGTTCGATCTCGTCGCCGTCCGCTACAGTTCGGCCCTGGCCGGGGCTGACACGCTCGCCATCATGCTCCTGGATGTCCTGAGTGAGTTCGAGCAGGTGGGCCTGTGCGTGGCCTACGAAGTGGACGGCGAGCGAATCACGGAGTTCCCGGGGGATGTCCGCAGGCTCGGACGCTGCCAGCCGGTCTATGAATGGTTGCCAGGCTGGCAAAAGGACATCGCTGGCTGCCGGCGGCTCGCCGACTTGCCCCCGGCCGCACGCCGCTACCTCGATCGAATCAGTGCCGGGCTCGAACTGCCCGTCAGCATCGTCTCGGTCGGACCCGACCGGGACCAGACCATCGACGTGACCCAAGGCCTGTAGGCTGGCCAAGAAATGCGGCATCGGCGAAGCAGCCGCTCCGCCGATGCTCGCACTCTTAGCGATGATCGCTAGTCGCCATCCAGTTCCGGCAGACGACGGCCTGAGCGCCGCAGCCAGTAGAGGCCAGTGACGCTGAGCAGCGCCAGCGTCGTGGGTTCCGGAATGGCCGTGACCGTCAGCCGCACGTCGTCGAAGTCGACTTCCAGGTCGGCGAGCGGAAAGGCCGAGTCGACCACGTTGAGATTGACCAGCCGAATGCCGAGCGCCTGGCCGAGTTGGGGATGGAAGCCGCCCGTCTCGAACGCGAAGCTGCTGGTGACAAACTCGCCTTCCGGGATGAGGCCCGCCAGGGAGTTGTTGTCCGAGGCCAGGACCACGCCGCCGGCCAGCAGGTCGACCCGATAGCCCGGGAAGCCGTCGAGGTTGAAGAAGTCGCCGTTCAGGGCGGTTCCCGAGGCGATGTTACCGATCTCGACGGTCAGCGTGTAGAGCGAGTTGGGGAGCAGGACGTCGGTTAGCGTTTGCTCCAGCCCATACTCGCCCTGGTTGCCGCTGCCGAAGAAGTTGAAGGCGATGCCAACCCGAGTTCCTTCGGGGGCACCCGTGGTGAAGAAGGTCGGCGGCGTCGGCTGAAGTGTGCCCACCCAATAGACCGGTCCGGTCCCGCCGCCCGTGATGTTGAAGGGATCGTAGAGCGACCAACCGAAGGGGGCACCGAATGTAAACTCGTTGAACGGAATGCCGCCCGTGGTGTCCTCGAAGCCCGCATTGACGATGGTGATGGGGTCGGCGGCGGCGGCGTGACCGGTGGCTGAACAGGCCAGGGCGAGCGCCAGGGCGCCGGCGCGAGCCCACGACTTTCCCGACTGCGATTTCATACGCAGGTCTCCTCGACTAGGGGTAAGCGCGCGCTGGGTCAAGATAGGGCCAGGCGACGGAGGTTCAAGGTTCGAGAGCAGAATGCGGCCGAAAGGAAATCACGCTGTCGGGGCTTGACAAGGGTCGCAGCACGCGATACTGTTCTAGCATGCTAATACACTGTACTCCTGCGAGCCTGCCATGATCCTCCGCATCCAGCACGACGGGCCGGTGCCGATCTACGAACAGATCGTCGCCCAGGTCGTTTATCGGGTCGCCGCGGGCGCCGCGGCTCCCGGCACCAACATCCCCAGCATTCGCGACACGGCCAAACAAGTGCTGGTCAATCCCAACACGGTGGCTCGTGCCTACCAGGAACTGGAACGGCAGGGTGTGGTCGTGGCCCGGCGCGGCATGGGCATGGAAGTCGCTCCGGATGCCGTCGCCCGGTGTCGGGAGTTGCGGCTGGACTTGGTCCGCCAGCGGCTCGAGACCGCGCTGCGGGAGGCGGTGGCAAGCGGTCTCTCTCTGCCCGATATTCGCCGCCTCGTGGATGAAGCCTTGGTCGCTATCAACCATCGCCCCCGTACCAAGGAGAAAAACTGACATGGAGCTCGCCACAAAGTTGCCATCGCGGAGCTGACCCTTTCCGTCCCCGCGGGCAGCGTCTTTGCCCTGCTCGGCGAGAACAGCGCTGGCAAGACGACCTCGCTCAAGATGCTCATGGGCCTGTTGCAACCGACTTCTGGCCGCGTCCGCCTGCTGGGGCAGGATGCCTGGGCCCATGCGGCCCAGCTCCGGCCCCGGTTGGGCTACGTCCCCGAGAAGCCGCGTTTCTATGATTGGATGTCCGTGGCAGAGATCGGCTGGTTCGCGGCGGGCTTCCTCCCGGCCGGCAGCCTCGAACGTTACCAGAGTTGGACGCAGCGCCTCGGGCTTGAGCCTTCAGTCAAGCTGCGCCACTTGTCCAAGGGCCATTACTCGAAGGTCGCTTTGGCCCTCGCCATGGCTGGCGACCCGGAAGTGCTCATTCTCGACGAACCCACCTCGGGGCTGGACCTGCTCGTGCGCCGGGAGTTCCTCGGGAGCATGGTCGACCTCGCCGCCGGCGGCCGGACCGTCGTCATTGCCAGCCATCAGATCAGCGAGATTGAACGCATCGCCAGCCACGTTGCCTTCCTCTCGGCGGGGAAGCTGTTGCTAACCGCCCCGCTCGACGACCTCCGGCAACGGCTCGTCCGTGTCACCGGTTCGGGGGCACTGCCGGCCGACCTGGCGGGGTTGGGGCAGATCCTCGAACGGCGGGTCAGCGACGGGCAATGGGAAATGGTGCTGCTCGATCCGACGGCCGACGCCCTGGCCCAACTGGAGGCCCGGCCTGACCTGGGTAGCCTGGCGACCACACCGCTCTCCCTGGAGGAGGCCTACACCGCTCTCTTGAGCCAGAGGGAGGCTGCCTGATGATCCGCACCTTGGCTTGGAAGGACGGCCGCGAACTCGCCGCGATCGGCGTCGTCCTGGTGCTCCTCATTCTCCCCCTGCTCTGGGCCGTGAACGCACCCCTGGCGGTGGAGAGTCTGCTACCGGCCTTGGTCGCGGCCATCGGCCTCATCGTCGGCGCTGTCCTGCTCATCGGCGAAGCCGAGACCGGCACGCTGGCCTGGCTGGACGTGCTGGCACCTCGCCGCGATGCCATCTGGCGGACGAAGGCCCTCTTGGGCTTCGCATTCATCGTCGGGTTGGTCGTGGTGGCGGCCCTGGCGGCGGCCTACCGCTGGTCCGAGGAGCCCGGCCGGCCCATGGAGGTCGGCACATTGGGCAAGCTCGGGCTGGGCTACCTCGTACTCGCGGCCCTGGGCCTGAGTGTGGGCATGGTGGCAGGCAGCCAGGGCCGTTCGGTTTTGCGGGCCATTGGCTGGGGCTTTGTCGGCTACGTCGTGGCCTGGTGGGGGCTGGCCGCCCTGACCTGGAGCTGGAATGATGAGCCGCGTTGGCTGCTGCAGGCGACGCTGGCTGTGGGGCTGGTCGCCGTCAGCCATCGGCGGTTTGTGGGTGCGCGTCGGCGTGAGGCACCGGCCCAGTCCGCGCCCCGCCGCCCGCTTGGGGTCATCTGGTGGCTCTGGTGGCGGCAGTCCCGGGTCACCATCGGCCTGCTCCTGGCCGCGAGTCTGGTCGTCGGTTCCCAGTTGCCGGTCCTGCAACTGGCGTGCTTGTGGTTTCCCGTCACGACCGTGCTGGGTCTGATCTGCGGCCTGGCGGTTCTGGGGCCGGAGCATAGTTCGAGTTGGGCTGCGCTCGGTCAGCAGGGCTGGTCGGCCCGCTGGCTCTGGAGCATCAAGACATTTGCCTGGCTGGTCGTGGCTTTTCTGGCCATGCTCTGCCTCATCCTGGGCTCAAGCTGGTTCGGACAGGAGTCGTTCGCGCGGCTGCAACGCTCCTTCTACTGGACAGACTACTTGGCCCATGATCGGAGCGTTCTGCGCATCTTCGTAACGCTGGGATTCGGTCTGGCCTGGGCGTTTGTACTGGGGCAATGGGCGGTCTTGGCCTTCGAGCGCTGGCTGACCGCATTGATCTTCGCCCTGGCCGCGACCGCAGTGGTCGTGGGCATGTGGCTGCCGACCCTGCTTGCTGGTCAATTGCCGGCGTGGCTGCCGCTGCTCTTGCCCGTGAGCCTTCTCGGCTTCACCTGGTGGCTCGTGCCCCATTGGACCCGCGGCGGCCCGGGCGGGCGGGGGCGGCAACGGGGACCCGCCATGGGCGTGGTGGTGATCGGTACGGCCGCCCTCCTCGGCTGGCGGGCTTATGAAATCCCAGAAGTGAACGTGAGCATCCCGTCTGATCGTGCTCAGGCTCAGGGCCCTGAGATCGAACGCCTGCGCGAGATGAAGCGCGAGATCGAGGAGGCGTACGCCCGGAACCATAACCGTCTCAACCGTCAATATGGCAACGAATCCACCTTCTCCTGGAGGCAGAGTGCGCTTAACCAGCAGTACATCCAAGCAGTCGACGATGGGGCGTTGCGTGTCAACGATGAGGTCATTGAGACATTTGCGGAACTCTATCCGCCCGCTTTTCTGGAGCAGGTGGATCGGTTTCTCGCACAACCGATGCCTCCCGGGGAGACCTTGAGCGACGTCCGCGTGGAATTGTCGCGCGATTGGTGGCAACAGCCCAACACGTGGAGGTCGGTCAGTAGGGCCCTCGGGTGGCGCGCGCTCATCGCTCTCGATCGGGGCCAGCACGAGGAGTGCTGGAAGAGCATCAACCAAATGCTCATCCTGAGCCGGCGCTTTCGCTCCGTGGGCTGGAACGACCTCGTGGAGATTGAGCGCGAGGCCTTCGCCATCCTTGCATACTGGATCAAGGTTCAAGCGATTCCCGTGGCAGTGCTGCGACAGGCCATCGCCGACCTCGGCGAACACGATGCCCAGATTCTCAGCCCGAGGGACCTCGCAGGAAAGAGCGCATTCCTCCAGCAAGCAGATGGGTTGCTAACTCAATGGGACTATCGCGTTTACCGGTGGACCCCATCGACTCGAGATGGCGATCGGGAGTTCTGGCAACAGTTTGGCCAACTGGCAGAGGGGCCGTTTTGGGAGGCGATGCGTTCGGTGCCCTGGGAAAACCAGCGAGCTAACCGCCGTAAACGGGCCCTGCTCGCGGGCTGGCTCGCCGGAATCAAGCAATACGATTCAAGTGTCCCGATAGATGAACGACTGTGGCTTAGCGACAGGGTCACAGCCATGTTCGCCGCCGTCTTTCCAGTTGGCATCGAGGCCGGTGGCGGCAACCTCATCCCCGCAGCGCGCCTTCAAGAGTGGGCCAGGGAGGTCATGGGCTTCTTCATCATTGACTCGGTTGGAAGGCTGACCGAATCCCGGCTGCGGACGCGGGGACACCGGACACAACTGGCAGCCCTTGCCTTTCAGCTCCAGCAGGGGCGAACCCCCGAGCGGCTCGAGGAACTCGTCCCCGACTGGCTACCGGAACTGCCCATCGACCCCTACAGTGGCAAGGCATTTCGTTTCCGGCACGGAGGCGGAGTCCGCACGCTTTCGCGCTCGTGGGAGTGGGGGCCACCTCCCGCAGCGGTTGTCTATAGCGTTGGACCGGACGGAAGCGACGACGGTGGGAAGTCTGAACTACCCATGAGGTCACCGGCAGGAGCGCCCCATTCGGACATTCTCTTCCCGGTGCCGCCCTGGGGCTTGCCGACGGCGCCAACGAAGAAGCCCGATTGAACGGCGGGCGGTTTTCCTTGGGGCGAGGCGGGGGGCGTGGGATAAAGGTCCCGTCCCTCCCCCCGCCCCCGCTGGGGGGCGGGGGCCCCCCGCGGGGGCGGGGGCCCCCCCCC
>CALLZJ010000384.1 GCA_937858435.1 uncultured bacterium | reverse complement strand
ATTATGCAGCCCCTGCTGGTGGCTCGGCGGCAACGGGCCGACGGGCTGGTGCTCCCGAGGCTGGTCCTGGCGGTGTTTCTGGGCCTCGGGCTCGACGGGGAGTCCAACTCGGCGACAGGCATCCGCTGGGGTCCCATCGCCTTCCTGGCCACCGTGGGGCCGGGCTACATCCTGTTCGAACGGCTGACGCGGCGCTGGCTCCCACGCCCCGGGGCGGCACGCGCCCTCTTCGCTTCGTCACCCTTCTTCGCGGCCATGCATGCCGGCGTCTGGCCCACGCCCATCCCCCTCTTCTTCCTCTCGCTCGTCTTGGGCTGGTCGGCCTACCGCACCCAGTCGCTCGTGGCGCCGGTGACGTTGCACGCTTTGTTCAATCTCGTCAGCTTGCTGCCGCTCATGCCCGCCTGGTGAACGCTGGCGCTGGCCACTCCCGGAGTTGAGCACGCCCGCCGGGCGCGGCGGCGCCCCCCGATTCACGGGTCCATCGGCAGCCAGTCGAGCACGTCCGCCCGGCAGTGCGGATTGGGCATGTTGGACGAGACGCGCTCCTGGTAGGCCTTCTTGGCATTCACGAGGAGATCGCGCAGGTCTGAGAGCATCAGCCCCATCTGCTCCCGGCAAAGGAGTAGATCGGTGGGACTGGCCACGGGCAACGGGATGAGTTCGGTGACCGCCTTCTTGCTGATCTCCTGGATGTCATGGCCGGCCGGCGTGTCGGGGACCAGGAGGAAGTGGCGTTCGCTGCCGTCGCGGCGCGAGACCAGGGGCGGCACGGCCATGCGATGGAAGGCCCGGGTCTGGGCCACGAGGTCGACCCCCAGGGCCTGGGCCGAGGAGAGTTCGGCCTGGCACACGTCGGTGATGCCGAGCCGCTGGTCGAGAAACTCGGCCGCTTTTTCGAGCAAGAGCGGGTTCAAGGTGCGCGGCAGGTGGGCATTGGTCATGCACAAGTGGTGCAGCCCGCCGTTCGGCGTCAGGACGTGGTCCTGGATGTAGGCTTCGAGGGCCAGCCAATCTTGGGGCGCGATCTGGGCCAGGAAGCGGCTGGCGGCCCGCTCCAGGTCGGTATCGCCCTCGGGGAGCACCATCCGCGAGGCCAGCACCAGGGCAGCATCGTGCAACATGCGGCTGCTGGTGTAGGTGGCGTTCTCCTGGGTTTCGATCTCCTGGCGGGTGGCGTGCATGGCCGCCTCGGCCTCTTCGGGCGGGGCGGCGAGCAGCGACTGCTCCACCTGTCGGAGGCGCGTCATGCAGAAGCCCAGGTCGCGCTGGAGTTCGATGAGCTTGCCCTGCAGGCCTCGGTAGAAGTCCTCCACCGAGCGGACCGCCTGCTCGAGCAAGCGCTCCCGGGTGAAGGCCGCCACCCGTTCCACGAAGCTGCGCAGGAGCTTCTGCGTCCGCATGCCGGCAAAGAGGAAGAACGAGCCGGGATTCATGCAGGCCTGGAAGGCCTCGTTAACTTGCACCCAGGCCTGTTCGGTCTTGGTCCGCCGTTCGCGGACCCGTTCATGGTGCGCTTCGATCAACTGGTTGAACCGGCTGTAGAGATGGCGGTAGGCGGCATCGGCGGCGGCCAGCCGCGGACCGGGGGCGTCGAAGAGCTGTCGCGACGGCTGGCTGATGGCGTCGGTGTACTCGTCCACCAGCTTCTGAACGGCCGTGGCATAGATGCGGTTGAGCCGGCTCTTCTGCCAGTCGCTGGTGTCGCCACGCGGCGCGGAACTGCCCCCCACCCACTCCTTGATCCGCCGTAGCGATTCCGCACACCAGTTGGCGGGGTCGTCCCGGGCGGTGGCCATCTCGGCCTGGTTCTCCAGCGTGGTCAGGAAGAAGGTCAAAGCCTGGGACGGCGTCCCCTCCGCCGGGGTGGCGGCGGCCTGCTCCAGCCGCTGGATCAATGTCTCGTTGGCAAAAAGCGGATCGGACAGCAACTGGTCGCAAGCTGAATGGATCGCATCCTGCCAACTGTGGTCGAGCTGCGGGTTCAGCCAGGCATTGATCATGCGTTCGCTGCCGAGCCGGGCCGCCACGCGGAGCATCAGGCCGCGCGGGAACCAGATCGTGTAGGCGCCGAAGCTGCGGAAAGGCGAATCGAGCTCGGGCGCGGGCCGGCGCCGCGACTGGTCGAGGACCGCTCCGAACACCGAGCCGAGATCGTGGAAGATGTAGCTCGCCAGCCGCGACGCCACCTCGCGGACTACGCCCGGTCCCCGGTGGCCCACCCGGGCCAGGTAGACGGAGCTGAAGGGAGGAGCCCGCTCGGCGATCGTCGCGCCGCCGGCACCGTACTCCGCCAGAAACTCGACGGCTCTGCTGCTGAAATGCTGCAGTTCGGTGAGCGTGGCATAGAGATTGGCCAGCTCCTCGGGCGGCGTGGTCTGGTCGGTCGGCGCTCCACACAAGAGAAAAGCGACCAACTCGGGGTCGACGTGGTCCGATTCCTGCAAGAGCCGACGCAAGGTGTAGGCCAGGTCGATGAGCATGCCGCTGCCCGTGCCGCCGGCGGCGGCGGCGAAGACATGGACGCGCGGGACCGGCGTGCGGACCGTCAGTCCGGTGGAGGCCACTGCCAGATCATGAGCCTCGGGATTGGCGATGGCCTGCAGATCTTTCTTGAGTCGGGAGACCAGCCGGAGGTAGCCGTCCAGGAACGCCAGCCGGCCGAACATGCGATGCCCCTCGACGGAGGGCGAGCGGGGCAAGTCGTAGAACTTGTCCATCGGCATCCAGGTCATCAGATGCTCGAAGTTCTGTCGGGAGCGGCGGTAGTGCCCCACTTGATGGAGCGGCAGGTGCAGCACTTCGGTGGGGGCCAGGGCCTGTTCGGGCGGCCCGGCCGTGGCGGCAGTCAAGTCCTTGGCGTCGGTGTCGATGTAGAGAAAACGCCAGAGCGGCAGCTTCTCCAGGCTGCCGAAGCGATCGATGATGCGGGTCCGCAGGGCCTGGAGTGCCTCGCGGCCGAAATGGCCCAGCCCCACGAGCAGGGTCGGGCGCAGCACCCCGGCCCGGGCCAACGTGGCCGGCGACTCCGTGTCCAGTTCACGCGGCAGCGACTCGGTCGGCGGCTTGATCACGCCGGTGAAGACCGCCTGGGGTTCGAGGAAGATATCTTCCATCGACTCCCACTTACGCGGCCCCGGCGTGGACTGGATCAGCGCCCGGATGAACTCGATGCAGGTGTTGAACCGCTTGGTCGGTTCCTTCGCCAGGGCCCGGGCCACCACCGGGCGATCGGTGGGGGGCAGCGATTCCAGATCGGGCTCGGTCTGAGTGTGCTGGAACATGAGCTGCCGGGCATTGCGTCCCTTGAAAGGCAGGCCGCCCGTGAGTAGTTCCTGATAGACGATCGCCAGGCTGTACTGATCGCTATGGGGGCTGATCTCGCCCCGGAAGGTCTCGGGAGCGGCGTAGACCGGCGTCACCCCGCCGATGAGCCCGTTCATGGCGTTGCTAGCGGCCCGGCCTTCCAGCGCCTTCACCAGCCCGAAGTCGGCCACCTTCACCCGATTGCTGACCAGGAAGAGATTGCTGGGCTTGATGTCCAGGTGCTGCAGCCCGTGCTGCCGGTGCATGAGGTCGAGTGCCTCGGCGGCGTCGCGGAGATACTGCAGGAGCTCCGTGCGCTCGATGCCGACCTGGCCCTTGGTACGGCACTCGACCAGGACGTCGTGCAGGTCCTTGTCCGCCAGCTCCATGACGATGATCAGTTCGCCGGCGATCTCCTCGACCCGCTCGATCGAGAGGATGAAGGGGTGGCGAATGTTCTTGACGCGTTCGAGGGCCTGGAGTTCCTGCTCGGCCCGGATCGACTCGGTGTCGAGGGCGTGGAGGTTGCCGTAGACGAACTTGATCGCCTTGAAGATGCCGCCCGGGGCTTCACATTTCCAGACTTCGCCGAAGCCGCCCGTGCCGAGCGGTTCGATCAGGCGATAGCCCGGCAGAGCTTCGATGTTGGCTTCTTTGATGACTGGCATCGGGTGAATGCTTCACCAGGTCGCGCCGCCCAGCGGACGAGTCGGCCACACAGCCGCCGCGCGCGGAGCGATCCCGGGTTGTGCCTCGGGCCTTTCTGGATGATAGCACATTCATTGCCACACTGAAGAAAAAACAGGCCTAGTGGAAGAAATGGCCCCTCCAGGAGCTGGCGCGGTCTCCGACCCGCCTCAGCACAGACCGAAGGCATACAATACCGCGAACATGCCTGCCCCGCCGCTTGGAGATGCCCAAAACGCATGAGTGCAGCGATCATTCACTGGGACGGGCTCGGCCCGGTGCCGACCCCGGCTCGGCAGCGGTGCCTGAGCATCGGCAACTTTGACGGCGTCCATCTCGGTCATGCCGAGTTGATGCGGCTCCTGGCCCGCCAGGCCGAACTCCTGGACGCCCAGCCCTGGGCCGTCACCTTCGAGCCCCACCCGCTCACCCTGCTCCGGCCGGAATACGCCCAACCCCAGCTCACGCCCCTCGCGGAACGGTGTCACTGGCTCGCAGCGGCCGGCGCGGTCGGCGTGCTCGTCCTTGATACCACCCTGCCCCTGCTGCAGATGAGTGCCACGGAGTTCTTTCACCAGGTGCTCGTGGAGGGGCTCGGCGTCCTGGGCCTCGTGGAGGGAGAAAACTTCGCCTTTGGCAAGAATCGCCAGGGAACGATCAGCGTGCTCCGCCAACTCTGCCAAGAGGCACGGCTGCCGCTGGAGATCGTGCCGCCCGTCCACGTCGAGGGGATGGGGGTCTCGAGCAGCCGCGTCCGCCAGGCACTGCGGCAGGGGGACGTCGCGGCCGCCGCCTCGTTGCTGGGGCGACCCTACGCCCTGGTGGGTCAAGTGATGCCGGGGCAGCGCCGGGGCATGGCGCTGGGCTCCCCCACGGCCAATCTCCCGGAGATCGAACCGCTCACCCCCGCCGAGGGGGTCTATGCCGCCGAAGCCGTCGTGGGCGGCGAGCGCTGGCCAGCCGCGATCAACATCGGTGCTAACCCCACGTTCGACGAATCGGAGCGGAAGGTGGAGGCCCACTTGATCGGCTTCAGCGGCGACCTCTACGGACGGACCGTGCGGCTGGAGCTGCGGCGCTGGCTGCGGGCCACGCGCCGGTTCGCCTCGCCCGCCGACCTGACCAGCCAGTTGCACCAGGACGTGGCCCTGGCGGCGTCCCTGGAGGGAGTCGCGCCATGAACGACGTGCGTGAACGTATCGAGCAGGTGCTGGCCGAGACCGTGCGACCGCTGCTGACTAGCACGGGGGGCGACGTGCATCTCTTGGAACTGGACGGCGACGGCGTGGCCCGCATCGCCTTCGTCGGTACCTGTTCCGCTTGCCCAAGCACGGTGATGACGCTGCTCATGGGCATCGAGGCCGAACTGCGGCAGCGCGTCCCCGAGGTGGCCTATCTGGAAGTGGCGAGCGGCGCCTAGCCCCCGAACTACTGCATACCGGCGGGTTTGTAGGTGCTGTCGAGGGCCGACTCTCCCGACTCGGACTTGGCGGCCCAAAGCGTCAGCCGCCGCGCGATTTCGGCAGCCTTGGGACTGCCGGCGGGCGGCGGCGGCTGCCCCACGGCCAGGCCCATGTCGACGTTCAGGTAATTCTGCACGATCCGGGCCGTGTCCAAGGCCAACTCCCGGTTGGGCAGCTTGGAGACCTCGCGCAGGCAGCCCACGGCCGTGCTGTTATAGCCGACGCTCAGGAGCAACTCGGCCGACATCAGCCGCAGCGGCGCGGGATTGGATGCATCGACCAGCTTTTCGAGCGTCATCATGTCGATCATGCGATTACGCGCCAGGAGACGGGCGAATTGGATGCGCAGAAGCGGCGGCGCCTGCGGATCCAGGACCGTCTTCATCAGCTCCTCGCGGACTTCCTCAGTGCGTTCCTGCAGGGCACGCAGGTAATAGACCGCTAGGGTCTGGGCGGCCCGGACGCTGACCTGGCCCCGCTCCGCCGACCAGGCCAGAAGGCTCTGCACCCCGTCGCGCGGCAGCGTCTGCCCTTCCCGCAGCAGGGAGCCACAATCATGCAGCTTCGGGTCAGCCAGCGTGGCCCGGACGCCGTTCCGCATCCAGTCCCAGGGTCGATGGCTGTCCCAGAAAAGGGCATCGCTGGCAGCCTGGCGAACGCGGGGATCGTTGTCATGCAGTGCCTCGGCCAGTAGTTCCGTGGGCCGACGCTCATCGACGTTGGCGACGGCATTGATGGCCGCCACTCGCACCACGGGCACCGCTTCGCCTTGGACCGCATTGAGCACTTGATCGACCTGGCCGGGCCGCCAGGTCGGTCGAAACTCCAAGGCCGAAAGCGCCGCCATTCGCACCTCGGGTCGGCGATGGCCCAAGAGGTCGATGGCCGGGGCCGCATCGAACACAATCGATTCCCGGAAGGTCTTGACCAGCGGCAGCTCCTTGCAGGCGGCCAGATCGGGCGGCCAGTCTTCCTTGCTGCCGATCTCTTGCGATGTCAGCCGGGCCCTGCGGAACAGGATCGCTCCCGTACGCACCAGCCAATGCTGGGCGAGCACACTGACGGCGACGACGGCCAGCCAGGACTCCATGAACCGATGGTAGATGCTATCAGGCGCCCGTTGCTCCAGCGGCGGCAGCATCAGGAGCAGCCAGAGCAGCCCCAGACCGTGCGTCACCAGCGCGGTCGACCCGAGCGGCACGGCCAGGGTGCGGAAGTAGCCCAACATCGCCCCGCCGGCGACGGCCAAGGCCGCGGACCCAATGAGCAAGGGGAAACGGTTCGACGTGGCGGCGGCGGCCGTCTCCTCGGCGGCATCGGCCGGGGGCACCGGCTCGGTCTCGAGCAGCGCGGCGATCAGCAGCAGCACGGCTGGACCGAAGAGAGCAATCAGGCGAAGAGGCCAAGCCATCCGGAAGAATCCTCAGCGCGCAAGCTGGCGACAGAGAGAATCCTTCGCATTATAAAGCGAACCGGCTCCGGAAGCACCTGGAAACTGGGCGGAACCCCGGCGTCGGCAGGCCATTCGACTGAAATGCCGGTCACAACCGCACCTCTCGGGCCGGGAGGCTCATTCCGCTTCCAGGGCCAGTTCGTCGCGCCGAAGCTTGCGTAAGGCAACCACGAGGACAAACTCAAGGTTGATCAGACAGGCCCAGAAACCCCCCCAGGGCCCGCCCCCACCGAAGCCATAGCTGTGCAGCCCCGCCCCGAGGATGAAGTTCACCCCGTACCAGGACATCACAATGCTGGCGAAGCAGACCACGGCCGAGACCGCTAGCCCGAAGGCCTTGACCCAGCCCAGGTAGCGCGCATGGAGCGGGATCGCATAGGCGATCAGGGCGATGAGAGCCCAGGTTTCCTTCGGGTCCCAGCCCCAGAAGCGGCCCCACGACTCCGCCGCCCACCAGCCGCCCAGGAACGTCCCCGCTGCCAGCAGCAGCACGGCAATCTGCATCGCCCGGTAGGTGAAGAGTGCCAGCCCCTTCACCTGCTCGGCACTCGGCGTCCGCACCAGGTACATCACCAGAATCAGATTCCCCAGCCCCCAGGCCAGGGCGCCGGCCGCGTAGCTGGCCACGATGGTCATCACATGGACGATCAGCCAGTAGTTGCTCCGTAGCACCGGCTCGAGCGGAGCGATCGAGGGGTCCCAGCCCCGGGTCACGGGCAACTGGTCGGCCAGGACCAGGCCCAGCGTCGCCACCAGCGAGCCTGCCAGGGCGATGTACTTGCGGCGGTAGATCGCTTCGAGCAGGAAGGCAAAGACGGCGGCCATGGCGGCCACGAACACCACCGTCTCGTACATGTTCGTCACTGGCGCCCGCTTCGAAATATCGATCCGGGCATAGAAGCCGAAGAGTTGAAAGCCCAGCGAGACGAAGAAGAAGAGAAAGCCCAGGGCATAGGGCACGCGGCTGGTCGTTCCCAGGGAAATAGCCAGGAACAAGCTCGCCACCGCCATCGCCACCCAGGCCCACTTGAACGGTTCGATCCGGTTCAGGAGCAACTCGAGTTCCAGCGTATCGCAGCCGGGGTAATCCTCGTCGAACTTCTGGCTCGTCTCCACCAGGGTCTTGGTGAACTGGGCGGTGGCCGCGGCGAAGCGAGCCGGGTCCGCCGTGGTGTAGGCCGCGCGGAGTTGCTCGAAGGCTTCGAGCACGGTCCGAGCCTCGGCCGCCGGGAAGGGCTGGGAGGCCGCCGACTCCAGGTAAAGCTGTGGGAACCGCTGCTCCAGGTAGGTCATATGGAGCATGCGGAACTCTTCCTTGTCGGGAATGTAGCCCTGGGCTCGGGCCTCGACCGCTTGCTGGGCCAGGTCGGCCAGGAGCTTGTCATTCGACTCGATGAGTACCGACCGCACCTGCTCCACCACAAGATCGGCCGGGTTCGTCCCCGGGGGCAGCGCGGCGCTGCCGCGCGTCTCCAGCCGCTGGGCCAACTCCCGGAGCCGATCGGCGAAGAGGGCCTGGGCCGCGGTGGTGTTCAGCAGATTCGCATTGGCGAAAGCGATCTGTTCCTGGGGCGACTTGAAGTCGGCCGAGCGCGTCCGGTAGTCGGCGATCTGGGTCTCGAGCCGCTGCCGCAGAATCTGCCGCAGTTCGTCCAGGGCTTCCTTCTCGGTGCCGGCCTTGATGTGGGCCTGGAAGCGCTCCAGGGCCTGGCGATGCTCCGCCGTCAGGTAGAGGTGGGGCGTGGCCTTGGGCCGCTCATGCATCAGGTCGACCCACTGGGCGGGCTCAGCCAGCAGTTGCCGCATCTGTCCCAGGGCGAACCAGGGCGACCCCGGCACGCGGTCCAGGGCCGTCAGGTGGAGCGGATCATTGGGCTTCAGATGGGGACGCCCCGTCATCACCATCGGGTTGCCTTGCGTGATGCTGTCGAAGATGAGGAGCCGCTGCTCGAGTTCCTGGGCCTTGCGCTCCTCGGGGGTCATCTGCTGGTCGGCCTTCTGCGGGTCCTGCAGCCGCTTGGTCCGGGCCTCGCGCAGCCAGCCCAGAAGCGAAGGAGAGTTGCGCACCTGGGCCGGCGTTAGGTACTTGCCATGAATCTGCTCGCTGGTCGGCTCCTCGCCCTTCATGCTGTCCCGCAGGATCGCTTCACGGAGGACGTGGTGGTCGCAGAGGATGAAGGGCTGGTTTTCCCAGTCCGTGAGCTGGCTGGCCGAGCTGCTGCCCTGAGTCAGCCACCAGGAGACGAAGAGATCGACCGGGCCGCGCCCGGCGTACCGGGTCCGCCCCGTGACCTGGCGAACGGCATTGATGGCGGCCGTCTCCAGCGGCATGACCCGCCCTCCAGACTGCACGGGCATGGCATGCCAGGCGGCCAAGTCGTAGGCGGGGAGCTTCAACTCCAGCGTTTCGGTCGTCGCGCCGCCGTAGCTCTTGGCCACCGGCTCGAAGACCTTCCAGGTGAGGATGCCCATCGCCCCGGCCACGCTGCCGGCGGCGAACAACAGGCCCCGCCCCAGCGCCCGGTGATAAGAGGCAGGCGCGGAGGGCATGCCTGGCTCCCTAAGCACCGGCGGCCGCCGTCTCGGTCGGCCGACGCCGCGGCGCGAAGAAGTAGGCTTTCATGTAGAACATGCAGGTGATGCCCAGGGCCAGCATCGCCGACCCCAGGTACTTGAGCCACAGGCCCGGGTCCCGCCCCACGGTGAAGCCGGAGTAGTAGACAGGCCGGCCCACCTCGTCGTAGAGCAGGAACTTGTAATCCGACTGATAGACCTTGTAGCCGCGATGGTTGAGCGGCTGGTTCATCGTGATGACGTGGTTGGCCCCGTGAATCCCCTGCCCGCGGTCGAGCAACTGCACGAAGCTCGTATAGGTGGCCGGCTTGTTCGTGCCCCGGTCGACCTGCATCTCAAACCGCTGGAGGCGCAGCTCGAACTCCAGATCGCGGCGCTGGTAGGAGTACTCGACGCGGAACGTCTCCCGGATGGTCTGGCCGTCCACGCGCCCCTGGAGCGTCACGTTGCGGGCCGCCCCCTCCACCAGTTGAAAGTCCCGGGTGAAGGTCTCGCTCTTACCCGACTTGGCCGTCGCGGTCAGGGTCAGCCGGCAGGAGATCATCGGCGACAGGGCATCTGCCCCGTCCCGCCGCTCCAGTCCGGGCCGCGCCGCCACCGGGATGAACCGCACTTCTTCGACGGCCCGGGGCAGCAGTTCCGCGACTTGGAAC